>CAZTNJ010000016.1:0-23814 GCA_964614835.1 uncultured Ignavibacteria bacterium
CTTTGGCAGCCTCTATCCTGAGGAACGAAAATAGAGGGCGTATGCGATACGCCCCTACGCGAAAATAAAAAAGGCGGCTCCGCGAAAGCAGAACCGCCATCGGAATTTTTAGAAGATTTATTTTATGGCCGCAATGATGCTATCGCGGCTTTGATGTCGCTTGACTTGAATACGTAATTACCGGCCACCAGAATATCGGCGCCCGCCTCGATACACTGCTTGCCGGTTTTATCGTTGATTCCGCCATCGATTTCGATAACGCAGTTGTATTTGGCCGAATCGATTAGCCGCCGGGCCACTCGGATTTTCTCCAGTGTGCGTTCGATAAACTCCTGACCTCCGAATCCCGGATTGACGCTCATCAGTAGAAGTAAATCTATATCCCCAAGGATTTCGGTAATCTGAATTATCGAAGTGTGCGGATTGAGGCTCACGCCGGCCTTGATATTGAGCTTCTTTATCGACTGGATATTGCGGTGAAGATGCGGCCCCGATTCCAGATGCACTGTGATATAATCGGCGCCTGATTCGGCGAAACGGGGGATAAACGCGGCCGGATCGGTAATCATCAGATGGACATCCAGAGGCAACCGGGTGGTTTTGCGAATCGCCGCGACCACGCCCGGTCCGAAAGTGATATTAGGCACGAAATGCCCATCCATGATATCCAGATGAATCAAATCGGCGCCGGCCTCTTCGACAGCTTTGATTGAATCCGCCAGACGCGCGAAATCGGCCGACAGCGCCGAGGGCGCGATTTTGATGTTTCGTTTATTTTCCGCCATATCTTACTCCGATTGCGAGACGATTAATTTCACCTCTGTCCACTTGAGCACTTTCGTTCCCGGAGCCAGCGATTGCGATAACACTGTTTCGGGAAGCATGCGGTCATCTTTGCGGTATTTGATATCGCTGACCAATATTCCGTTTTCCTCGGCCAATTTCTTGGCTTCAGCCAAATCCAATCCGATAAAATTGGGCACATCGACTTTGACATCGGTTTCTAAACGATTCACAACCAATTGTACCTGCGTATTGGCTTTCAACACCGTCCCGGCTACAGGATATGATTCAACCACCACGCCATCGGGAAAGCCCTCATCTTCATACCAGGTGATTTCTCCCACGGTCAGGTTGGCGTTTTCAATCAAGAGTTTAGCCTCGCGCAACGATAACCCTTTTATCGTCGGCATGGTTGCCGAAGCTTCCCCTTTTGATACGATCGCCCTTATTGTCGAACCTTTCTTGACCGTTGTCCCCGGTTCCGGTACTTGCGATATAATAATCCCGATAGGGAAGAACGAATTGTATTCCTCGCCGGTTACAACCAGATTAAGATTCAAATCCTTCATCTTCTTTTCGGCTACTTTTATTGGAAGATTCACTATCCGAGGCAGAACAAATTCCGAACCGTGATGGACTATTACCGGCATTATCAGGTTGTCTACAATCAAACCGACTGCCAACAACCCTCCGAAAAACACCGCTAGTATAATAAAGAAAAACTTCTTTTCTCTATTGAGGAATTCCAGAACTTTCAATCGCATACCTTATATTTACCTAATTTTTTCTATCGCCGCCACAAAAACCCCATCGATTTTATCTCTGGATGGTTTGGTTGCCATTATTCCTTGTGTTTCGACAAATCGATTAACTCTACCGAAATCGACCAGCCTGTATGCTCCGTTGTTGATCAGAAATTTCTCGATTAGCTCCTGATTTTCCTCGGGTTCAATACTACAGGTCGAATAAACCAGCCTGCCGCCATCGGCCAGAAACGCGGACGCCGCGGTCAGCAGCCGATACTGATTGGCTGCCAATCGCGCGATATCTTTTTCCTGAAGGCGCCAGCGCAAATCGGGATTACGCCGCATGGTTCCGGTGCAACTACATGGAACATCGGCCAAAATATATTCAAATTTCCGCCTTGAGGCAAACGTTAAGATATCGGCGCAGAAAACGTAAGCATTCTCAATTTTGCAGCGATTGAGATTTAGTCGCAGAAGCTCAGCTCTATCCGGGTATCTGTCGGATGCGATCACCGCCCCTTGATGGCCAACGACTCCGGCTATCTTGATAGTTTTTCCGCCCGGCGATGCGAACATATCCCAGACCTCGGCGCCAGGCCGTAATTCAAGCGCCTCGACTGCCAGACTCTGAGCCGGATCGGCGATCACTACTTTCCCTTCCGCAAACGCCTTTGACTTGATTAACTCGGTCGGATTATCGCATTCGTAATAATCAGGAAACGCTTCGACAGGCTGTGTTTGGATTCCCGTCTCCTGAAGCTCATCGAATGCCCCTTGATTTTCGGCATTTAGTCTGTTGAAATAAAAATATACCGGCGCCGGTTGGTTGCCGAATTCAAGCATTCGCGCGGTTTCCTCAAAACCGAATCTGTTCAGATACCGTGTTACTATCCAATCAGGATATGAGTAATACACTCCCAGGTATTTAGCCTGGTCGGATTGCCTATCGGGCAGTTCGAATGATTCCTGATCGCGAATCAGGTTTCGCAGCACCGCGTTCACGAATCTATCAGCGCGCCCCTTGCCGCCCGATTTTGCCAGTTCAACAGATTCGGACACTACCGCGTATCGGGGAATATTCGGAGTCATCAATAGTTGATACGCGCCAAGCCGCAGAATAGTTTTAATCGGTAACGGCGTTCGTTGAAGATTGGTATGTTTTCCTATGAAATAATCCAGCTTGCGGCGATAGCGAATCACCCCAAAGAATAACTCGCGGGCAAAGGCATTATCGCGTGGTTCTATCGCTTTATCGATTTGATGGGCCGCCAGCGTTTGCGGATCGGCTTTGCCGGTTTCCCATTTGTCTAATAGTTCGCAGGCTATGGTTCTTGCTATCGATGCCATAAAAGTTTAGGCCAGTTCAAGGGGATCGACTTTATGCACGCCTTGAATATGATACTGGCCGACCCGTCGGTAGATTAATCCGGTCGCCTCGATTTCGGAATACCCCAACCCGAATATCATCACCTCCGCGGGGCGGACATAACCATCAGGGGTAACCGCCAGAAGCATTTTCAGGCGACTATCTTCCAGGGTCAATTCTATTACCAGATGCCCGTCCGAAATCTGCCTGGTTTCGCTTTCTTTCTTCCGGTTAACCTCAAGCTGTTTGCTTTCTAATATGCGCGCGATTCGCGTTTTTAAATCGGCTGGGATGTTGTCAAGTTCGATTTCATACAGGGCCGCATTGATAAGCTTGGTCAGCGAATCGCCCTTGGTCAACATTAGCCGGGATGATACAACCTCGATTCCTGGAGGCAAACTTTCGCTGAATTTTACCAGATGATTTTTCTCGAAAGGGCTTTCCAGTTGCATATCGAGATATTCCGCTTCCGAAACATATCCCAAAGGAAGCGGCGGGCTGAAAGATAATTTCATGTGCGGATGGAATCCTTCGCTGTAATCTATCGGCAAATTGGCCCGTTTGATAGACCGCTGAATCGCCCGCATGATATCCAGATGCGAATAGAACCGCATTCTCTCATCGCGGCGGTACTTGATTCTAATTTCCGAGCGGATTGGCGTAACCACGGCGGTTGGTCGTTTTTTCGGAGTTCGCCCAAATGCTCCGGATACATGTTGATTTACCGGCTGCTGTTTGGTTAAAACCGCGCCGGGCACCGGTTCGCCTTTAAACGAACGTTCGCGTTCCGCCAGCAAAAATGTCTTCGATATCCCTTTCTTGATATGATCCCAGGGCTGCGGTTTTTCGGGATTTCTTGATTCCAGCAATTTTTCGGGGTTAATACCAGATTCCTCAAAAGCCTTAAGCCAGCGTTCATGCGAAAAATGTTCGCTCCAGCCATCAAGACATGCCCCCGCATTATACGCCGCCTGAATAACCTTCCCGATTCGGCGATCTCCGCGTCCGATTATGCCTTCCACCATAGATAGATGCGGCGCCCGGAATTTTAACGCGACATTTCGCATCTTAAGGGCTGCCGCCAGATGGTCATAAATTTGGTTAATTCGTTCGGGCCCAGCCTGTTTTTCCCATTGCCAGGGCGTACCCGGTTTCGGGCAAAACGGCGAAATTGTCACATTGATATTGCGTCTGCCGCCAAATTGCCTCGCGATATCCGACAGTTTCCGAATAAGATTGATTATTTCCTCGATATCGGCATCGGTTTCGGTCGGAAGGCCTATCATAAAATACAATTTCACCAGCGGCCAATCGTGGCGAAAAACAAGCTGAACCGCATCGATAATTTCCTGTTCGGTGAGGTTTTTTCCCAGTACATCGCGCAACCTCTGACTGCCAGCCTCTGGCGCCAATGTGATACCGCCATGACGTTGAGATTGCATGAACTCCAGCATCTTCGGCGTTAATGCTCCCGGCCTTAGCGATGGCAATGAAAACGCAATCCGATTTTTACGAAAATACGGCATCAGCGATTCGACCAGCGACTCCAATCCTGGATAATCGGTTGACGATAAAGACAGCAGGGTAACTTCATCGAAACCCGAGGATGCTATAGCCTCTTTAATTTGTGTCGCGATATCTGATTGTTGTCGGTTGCGTTTCGGCCGATATTGAAACCCCGCCTGACAAAACCGGCAGCCGCGCGCGCATCCACGCATTATCTCAACCGATAACCTATCGTGCGATGTTTCCACAAAGGGGACTATTGGCCTGGATGGATAGTATTCGGGAAGAAGTTCGCCGCAGGAACGGATTTTAATTAAATCTGGCGCGGCATGTTCAATCTTTTCAATTCCGGTAAATTCATCATTTTCATACCTCGGGCTATAGAAACTTGGCACATATACGCCAGGTATAATCGCAAGCTGTTTCAGCTTTGCCAATTTGGATTGCCCTTTGTTTTCATTGAGGACATCGATTATCTCGCCTATTGCCGCTTCGCCGTCGCCTAAAAACATCAGATCAAAAAAATCCGCCAGCGGTTCGGGATTGAGAACCGCCGGGCCACCCGCCATAATCAGAGGATACGTTTCATCGCGTTCGGCGGCCAATAGCGGAATACCGGCCAACTCCAGCATGCTTAGCACGCCTGGGCCGTGTATCTCATAGGTAATCGAAAATCCGATAGCGTCGAATTCAGACAGGGGAGTAGCAGTTTCAAGCGAGAATAAAGGCAGTCCGCGTTCTTTCAATTTCTGCTCCATATCCGGCCAGACCTGGAACACCCGCTCGGCTACGCAATCACCCCGTTTGTTAATAAGATTATAGAGGATCTGCTGCCCCAAATAACTAGTACCGATTTCGTACATATCGGGAAATGCCAGCGCGATTTTCAGCAAGGCGGGGTCGTCTTTATATATGGCATTGTATTCGTTGCCGATATATCGACCGGGGCGATTGACAAAAGGCAATACTTCCTTTTCGAGTCTTTGCCAGAGCGGATTTTTATGGGCGAAAATTGCCTGTCCGATTCTATCGTTATTCATGCGCTGCCAAGATAACCCCTATTACTGGCGCTGTCAAAGAGAAAACAGGCGCCCATTTTCAATCAGCAGGGTTGATATCGAAAAGCCTTGTTTCCATATAAAAAAACGCCGATTTACTTGAACCGGCGTTTCAATTTACGAATATCGATCTGTTTTAGTCGCGGCGGGATTTTAAAAGCACTTTCTGGAACTGCATGATATTTTCGATACATTTACCGGTGCCGCGGACAACGCAGGTCAACGGATCATCGGCTACGATAACCGGAAGGTTGGTTTCTTGGCGGATTCGTTTGTCAATACCTCTTATCAAAGCGCCGCCGCCGGTAAGAATGATGCCGCGTTCGAGTATATCGGAGGCCAATTCCGGCGGAGTTTGTTCCAACGCCTGCCGGACTCCTTCGATAATGGCATCAAGCGGTTCGGCGATAGCCTCGCGTATTTGCGATGAGGTCACCTTCATGGTTTTCGGGACGCCGGCCACCAAATCGCGCCCCTTAATATCTATGGAATCTTCTTTTTCCAGCGGATAGGCCGAGCCGATTTTCATCTTGATTTCTTCCGCCGTGCGTTCGCCGATAAGTAGATTGTAGTTCTTTTTCAGATAGGCAACTATCGATTCATCAAGTTCGTCTCCGGCGATACGAATCGAGATGTTGGAGACGATCCCTGACAGCGCGATAACCGCGATTTCCGAAGTGCCGCCGCCAATATCAATAATCATCGATCCTGTCGGTAAATCCACCGGCAGACCAACGCCGATAGCGGCCGCCATCGGTTCTTGTACCAGGTAAACTTCGCGGGCGCCTGCGTTTTCAGCCGAATCGCGCACTGCGCGCTTTTCGACCTCGGTAATGCCCGATGGTACCGAGATTATGATTTTGGGCTTCATCAAGTAGCGGTGACGTACCACCCGCTTGATAAAATCCGATAACATGCGTTCGGTGATTTCAAAATCGGCGATAACGCCGTCTTTAAGCGGTCTGATTGCGGTGACGTTTTCGGGGGTTCGACCAATCATCTCCTTGGCAGCCATCCCGACCGCCAGAATCTTCCCCGAATCCTTTTCTAAGGCCACCACTGATGGTTCGTTTAAAACAATTCCGGCGCCGCGTACATACACAAGCGTATTGGCGGTGCCGAGATCGATACCGATATCATTAGTCAACACATTAAACCAGCCCATTTCTCTCCTGTTGGGTTTGAACGTTAATTCCGTCTCTTGGGCCGGTTCAATTATAGTCTGCACGCTATCCATTGTAAATATCTTTTTTTATATTTTTCGGCAGAAGGTTATAAAAATTAAGGGATTATCGGCGATTTATGACGCTTTTTTAAAGATTTTTCCAAAATCAATAGACTTTTCTGGCCTTATTCCGATTTTTCTTGCCATAAATAAACCGCAAGGCCTAAATTCGGGTTTAAAGTAGTGCATTTAGTAATCGGAAATGACTTTTAACACGTTTAGTTTGGCGGGAGGTAGCGATGCGCTTCAATATTGCCGACCAGCGAATTGAATATAAGGGGAAATATCAGCCTCGGATTTTTGAAAAGGATTTCATCGCGGGTTTCAATCACCGCCATCGGGTGATATTCGGCAGCTACGATATCCACCTTGAAGAAGGGGCAATCCTGCCTTTAACCGAAAGGATCAATAACCAATCGAACCTCGGAGCGTTGCGCAATCGGCAACTTCGCGAATCGGTAATTCTGGCGGCCGGATTATCCGCGGTGGCGGTTGCCCTTCATGGTAGAGCCAGCCTTACCAATACGCCTAAGGAATTGATAACCCGCGAACTCGTCAATGAACTCAAACGGGCTAACGACCGAACGGCGGCTCAGGTCATGGCGGAAGTCCTTCAATATACCAGCGAAACTTTCCCGGTTGGCGAGGAAATCCTGATTGAATCGGCTATCACCGAGGGCGTCCGGGCTAAACCCGGCAAAGAACCAGGGGGCAATCCGACCATAGCCGTTGGAGCCCTGTTCGGCAAAAAAGAACATCGCACCCGCTATGGCCTGCCCATGCCGAAAAATGTTTCCCTGCTTTCGATGGGAAGCGATGTTATCGATGGCACCACCAAATCGGTAAAGGGACTTCATTCGAGCTTGACGGCGTTATTTTTAACCGAATCCGGCGTTAAGCGTCATTTACCCGATGTTTACGTTCAACGCTGGATGGCTGGCGTCAATTTCGAGGAGTTCAATCCGCGGGAGGCTTCGCTTACCGATGCCGCCGAAATAATCATAAACGCCTATGGATTATCGAGCCCGGATCGTTTGAGCGCGTTTTTCCTTGACCGGAAACGCCATCACCCAGCCATGGACACCCTTAACGGGGCCGGTATCTCCACCCCGATGGATAACGACGGCGACCTGTTCCCATCGCTGGTACTGGGATTGGATAACCTTCACTACCCCGATGGCCGTCGGCTTCTTTCGATGATTGGCGAAATCGGCGGTTCGGCCGAATGGGCGGTCGGCGTATTGCCGTTGGTCTGGCGCGGCGGGCAGGCGATAGGAATGCTCACCAGTCAATCGGCTCTGACCCGCGAAGATGTTTCCGGCGAAGAACTCTGGAAAAGCCGGTTCCATTTTACCGAAGAAGAATTTATCCTGATTCAGGACGCCCGATTCGAACAAAAACCGTATTTCACTATCGGCGATATTCTGGAACAGCCTTTCGCCGGCGGTGTAGCCGCTTATGGAAGCCTGACCGATAACTTCTACCTGCCATTCATGGAAGGTGTACGTATCGACACCAACAACGCCCGGATGACTGTTAATGTGTTGGTTATCAATTCGATGGGTATGATGGAGAACTGGAAATTGACGTTTGCTGCCAATAGCAACCTTAAAAAGACAACTCAATTGATGCGCTGTCCCAAAGATTTCTGTGTTGATTTGTCTGGCGATGACCTCGAACGAAAGATAGGGGATTATCTGGCCAGTGAGCAATCGGCAAAACGGTATCGGATGTTTTTCAATAACGAATATTACCCGGCCATGATTCCAATCCGCGACAAACTTGTTCTGTTGAATGGCGTGATAGATTCGCTGATTGAAAGAGGCGCCTTAAACGCCAAAGACCGCGAAATAATCGATATCACATGCAAATTGGCCGCCGATTGGTTTGTGGGATATGATTGATGAGATCGAGTTATTATTGAGATTTTTGGCAGAACGAAATTATTAATAAGATTTGTTTAATCTAATACTGGATGCTGAATCAAGTTCAGCATGACAGAGTCAATATTTAATAGCAGAACTCAACCTTTGTCATTCTGACGAAAGTCAGAATCCAGGATTGATATCGAGATGTCAGACTATTACGTTTATATAATGGCCAGTCAGAAAAATGGCACGCTTTATATAGGGGTTACCCGGAATTTAATAAAAAGAGTATATGAACATAAAAATGATTTAGTGAAAGGATTTACCCAGAAATATCAAATACATGACTTGGTTTATTATGAGAGTACTACCAGTGTTTCAGCAGCGATAGCCCGTGAGAAACAGTTAAAAGCCTGGCACCGCCCTTGGAAAATAGCCTTAATCGAGAAATTTAATCCACTATGGAAAGATTTATATGAAGATATAGTTTAATACTGGATGCTGAATCAAGTTCAGCATGACAGAGTCAATATTTAATAGCAGAACTCAACCTTTGTCATTCTGACGAAAGTCAGAATCCAGGATTGGATACTGGATGTCCGGCAGCTGCCGGAGAGAAACCCGACAATCTACTAATGTAAAATGGCCGAAACAAAAAACAAATCTCGCCCCACCCTCTATCTTCCCACCCGCAAACAATGGCGGCAGTGGCTGGCTAAAAATCACAAATCGGTCAAGGTGATCTGGCTGGTTTACTATCGCAAAGAAACCGGCAAGCCCTCGATACCGTACGAAGATTCGGTCGAGGAAGCGCTCTGCTTCGGCTGGATTGACAGTATCGTGAAGAAGCTCGATAACGACCGTTATGCTCGCAAATTCACCCCGCGAACTAATATGAAAAACTGGTCAGACCCCAATAAACGACGGATGGCTAAAATGCTAAAAGCCGGAAAGGTGACCAAAGCCGGATTGGCTACAATCGAGAGGATAGACCTAACGGTAAGCGCCCCTGCGCCTCGAAAAAAGCCATCGCCCTTGGAAATACCGGATTATATCGTTAAGGCGTTTAGGCAAGATCGAAAAGTCTGGGATAATTTTTGCGCCATGTCTAAGTCAAATCAGCGGTATTTTGTGATGTGGATATCTTCTGCCAAAAAGGAAGAAACCCGGGCTCGCCGGATTGCCGAATCGATAAAATACCTCAAACAAAATCAGAAACTGGGATTAAAATAAATCGCCCTGACTCCAACAATAAAAAAAGCGACTCCATCCATCAAGGAAGCCGCTTTTTAATAAGAACCGCGTTATTCTTTTAGATTATTTCGGATCTTCTACTATTTTAATTTCAAGCCTCTGTTTAGTCGAATCGCCTGTCTGTTCGCCAGTAACTTGAACCTTGGCATTGGCCATTCCTTTTTCATTGAGACGCTGCTGAATTTCGGACTGGATTTGTTCGGGGGTCTTGCCGCGACCGTCGATTTGCAGCAATTCACAAGCGCCCTCATTGTATGTTACAATGCTATCGCCCTTGACAGACAGCTCGAACTTGATTTGACAAGTGCTGTCTTGCCCGAGGCTGTCCCGATCCGATTTCACATAGATAACGCTTCCCTTAAAACCCTGTGCTTCTAATTTCGCCTTTATCTCGTCCTGAATTTGCTGGTCGGTTTTATTGGTTGCGTCCACCTCGACTTTGACGACCTTATCTTTGACTTGCGCGTACAGACTTCCGCTGACAAGTTCAACCACCGGCACAATCTTTGGATCGGCGAATGATCCCATAATCGATGTAAACAATGCTTGAGTTTCCTTGACCGCTTTCATATTCGGCAGCACCGATATCTGGCACTTGCCGTTATTTTTATCATATGTGAACGTCGCCCTGGCCTCGTTCTGACCAATAGCCGATAGGGCCGCGTTGATAGCCTCTGCCGATGGCGCGTTGGCCATATCGCCGATTGCGTATTCGATTTGGTAACCAATGGTTCTATGATAAGAGAAAGGCACAAGCACCACAAATACCAAAACAGCAACCGTGGCGGCAAAAATAAGGCTGAAACGCGGATGCGATTTGATTCTATTCTGAAGCTGGCTCATAAATCTCGATTCCTTCCTGGAAGAAGATGTCTCGATTTGATAGCGAAGCGCCTGTAAATTCGATGGATTATCCATCTCGCTTTTAAGGCTGCCAAAACCGGCCTTCAAGATCGCCTCGGCATTTTCATCCGATGCGGCTGTGTTGGATTTATCGAGTCGGTTATTGGCCGATTCCAATCCGTCAAATTCCTGGTTTTGTTTCCGGCGCGACATATTTCGCTTCTTCCTTTGATTGAATATTCATGTTTAACGACACGCTTCCCCTAAGCATATTTCTCATAGCGGCGCGAGTTCTGGCCAGACGCGATTTGATAGTCCCTTCCGGTTTGCCTTCTAAGTTAGCCAGTTCGCCGATACTCCAGCCTTCGATTTCAAATAGGATAATCAGCGCTCTGTCTGTGGCCGAAAGCTGCCGCAAGGCCTTCTGAACCAGAATCTTGGCCGCCAGTTGATTTGTCGGATCGCTAATCGGCAAAACCTCCGTTTCCTGTTCGGCCAGCGGTTCAAATAACCGCCGCCAAGTTCCTCTTTGCCGGCCCTTGTAGCTATTGATGATTATTCGGTACAGCCAGGGTTTGAACGAATCATTGTTGCGCAGGCTGTCGAATTTTCGCCAGGCCAGCAGTATCGCGTCATGGTAAAGATCATCCCCATCGGCAAGGTTACCGGTAAGTTTTCTGCAGAAGGCCTCCGCTTTGGGGTGATATGCTTCCAGAAGCTGCCAGAATAAGTCCTTATTCGTGTCCACTACTATATAGATGGTTTAGACAGGGGAAAGGTTGCAGTTAATTTTAGGGAAAATATCGCGGTTAGGTTAGTTGATTCAATTGGCGTTAAATATTTAGTAAAATGATTTCTGATTTGAGAAAAATCCTCGACCTACTGAAATTCAACCGCTCTGGATTAATCTATTGATTGGACTTTGTTTGCTCGGCGGCTTTTATAATTTTTACCGACCGCCCCCTTAAAAATCGTTCGCTTATTTGGTCAACCAGGTTTTCCCGCACGACCATATAAAGTTTCGAGATATGCGATTCTAAAAGTGAAGTGATACAGAAAGCGTAACCCTCGCCGGACAGCTCCAATGGCCCGGCCTCGTCCAAAAAAACAACCCCGCCCGATGTGTAATTCAGAAGCGCGCCCTTGGCGAATTCAAGCGTCTTTTTGGAAAACGAGTACTGTCCCACCATCTGATCCCCATCCTTGTGCGAACCGGCGCGCGCCAGGGGTAAAATCATTCCGCTGGCGATATCCTCGATGTCGTAACCGATTTTATGGCCATCCTTGAATACGCCATGAGCGATTATCCCGGATGGCGATTTGCCCAGAGTCCTTTCCTGGGATACCAGTTTTTGCAGATACGCCGTTTTACCGGAGTTTATCGCCCCGGTGATTATAACTACTTCCACCATTTCCAGTTCCTATTACATGCCGCCGGCAATCGCGATTGCGCTAATTACCCAACAGGTGATTGTCAGGGCGGCGGCTCCCGCGTAAATAAACCGTGGTTTGTTTTCGAATAAACGCGACAATGCGGTTTCGGATTTGACTCCGATAAACCAGCCGATAGGGAATAAGACGGCCGAAAATAAGGTCCAGTTGAGGCTTTCTCTATAAAGGAATGAAACGAATCCGGTGGCGCTATTGAATGATAATAGATAGTTGCAGGGGGCCACATGCATCCCAATTAAATAGAATGCGATCGATCCGATGAATGCGCCAGCTCCCCCTATTAGAATTAGCAGACCTTTATTAATCTGAGATTTTTTCAATGCGAAAAACGATACTGCGGCCAGAGCGGAATATTCAAGGCCGACCGCCAGACAGGCATTGGCATCGCAAACAAACGCCTGATTTAGCACCGGTACGGCCAATTGTTTCACTAATACCGCCACTAAGGCGACCCCCAGAGCCAGTACCGGCCTGCGATAAATCGCAAATATGAACGCCAGGATACCTATGCCCAATCCCGTGAGCAAGCCTGCTCTCCAGGAGAAATTAATGGAACGCAACGCTCCGCTTAAAACTACCTCTATAAGGCCGCAAAGAGACCCCAATACTAAAAGCAAAATAATTTGCCCCTTTAAGCTGTGTAATCCCGATTTTTGTTGTGTACTCATTTTCATGTCTCCTTGCTTTATTGGCTAAAAACCGACAAAATCAAACTCAATAGCCCGCCTTCTTTCCAGTATACAGATATAATTTGGGTAAAAATCGTAAAGAAATCAATAAAATAATTTATACTAAATAATCGTCTGCCAATTTCTATATTCTTTAGCCGAAATAGTGATAAATATTTATTTTGAGAATCGAAATTCTACATGTAAAATGCTGTTGTCAGAACACAGTATCGGTTTCATCCCAAAATAGCGTTTCAATATTTAACGAATAGAGAGACCAAATCTAAGTTTTAGTAAATTATCAAATTATGAACCCTGTTGACGATTTATTAAAGTCAAATCATGGCGTTTAAATACCTATTTGGTCATTGTCAAGTGGAAAAAACATCGGATATGGCGTTTGCATCTAAAATGCGACACGAGGTTTCCGATAATCACTATTGTTAACCATTAATGAAAGTCGGAGGGACTTATATCAGCAAATCTTTACCCAACGTGAACGATTTACCAGGCGCCTGAAGTGCTAATTTCTTGCGCTAAACGATAATTCAATTAGAAAAACGCCATGATAAAAATATTGTTTTCCGAAATAATCAAACGCCGCAATCAAAGGTTGCCTGAATTCCTGGCTGAATCAGGGAAATTTGAAATCGCGCTTTTCAACACGCCATATCAGGCAATCCAAATCCTGGAGACCGACAAAAAAATCGACCTGTTGATGGTGGCGCCCGAGGATATTCAAATCGCCAAAACAGATTTGCTAAACTACCTTAAAACATCCGCCAGATTATCCTGGATCCCCATCATATTGGTTGGAAAGAGTATGGACGTGGATTTCGTAAATTACTGTCTTGATGGCGGTATCAGCGATATTCTTTGCGAGCCGATAATCGAAGAATCTCTTATAGAGAGATTGGACTTGGCAGTAAATAACGGTCGCCGACGAATACTCATAGTCGATGACGATGAAATCGTGCTAAAAGTTCTTACGACCTCTTTGGAAATGGAAAGATATGTAGTATTCGCAGCGCAAAACGCCGAGGATGCTTTACGGATTTTCGAGAAGGAGGTTATTCATGGCGTCGTAACCGATATTATGTTAAAAAATATGGATGGTTTAGGGCTTCTGGTAAAAATAAAAGAATGCTCTCCCTTTACGCCAGTAGTAATAATCACCGGACATTCGGGAATATGTACACCCCGCGACGCGATCGCGGCGGGGGCTGATGGATACTTTACCAAACCATTCAATAATATCGAACTGGTTTATACTCTCCGACGAATTTTCGGATTCAAATCTTTCCACACACCGGGTCGTTATTCGGAATCGGTTTCGGTGGAATCATTCTAATAAACAGCGTCAATGTGTGACCTATCAGCCAATCTCTGACATATCCAAAACGCCAAATTTATCCAGAATATTCATATCTGTAGTTGACGGCTAGATTCCTGTTCGCTATATATGATTAAATTAGAATAATCCAATCAGGAGGATATATATATGGGTAAAACCGCGCTTATTACGGGAACTTCAAGCGGAATCGGGTATGATCTCTGTCCGCTTTTTGCCGCCGATAAATATGACCTGGTAATTGTGGCCCGAAGCGAGTCCAAACTTCAGGAGATGGCGAATCAATTATCACAGAAGTATAAGATTAAAGTTACTTCTATTTCAATGGGCCTTGGGCAAATCGATTCGGCCGACCGCCTATATGCTGAACTTCAGAACCGACAATTGACTATCGATATTCTGGTGAACAACGCCGGCTTCGGATTGTTGGGAGAATTCGCCTCCGCCGATTACCAAAGGCTTTCTGAAATGATGTCGTTAAATATTGTGACACTTACTAAACTGACCCATTTACTGCTTCCCGATATGATAAATCGAAAATCCGGTAAAATCATGAACGTCGCTTCGACCGCGGGATTTCAGCCGGGGCCGCTGATGGCAGTCTATTACGCCAGTAAAGCCTACGTGGTATCTTTTTCGCTGGCTCTATCTAATGAACTGGCCGGTACGGGAATCACGGTAACGACGCTCTGCCCCGGACCGACCGCCACCAAATTCGAGGAAGTAGCCGGCGTAAACAACACGCTGCTATTCAACAAATACAATATGATGTCATCCCCAAAGGTGGCCCTTGTCGGCTATCGCGGTATGATGGAAGGCAAACGGCTGGTGATTCCGGGATTCCGCAATAAGCTTATCGCATTTGCGGTTAGATTCTTACCCCGAAATTTCCTGCTGAAATTCGTTCGGTCTATTCAGGAAAAACGGAAGTAGGTATTTTAAACAGGTTTTCTTTCGTTTTTCTGAACTAACTCTTCTTGAAATCCTCCAGCGCGTGCGAAAAATGCATCTGCCGGATTTTCCATTGCCCGTCGATTTTCTCCAAAACTCCCGTCCAGCGGACATTCTCCCAGTTGGCGGGTCGACCATTCCATTCGTTGAAATCATCCAGATAACAAGACCACCAGGCGCATTGTCCTGAATGCGACAATGTAATCTTCAGATCCTTGAAATCCGAACTGATCGCCTTGAACGCCGGATTCAGAAAAACCTCTTCGGTCAACTTCACGAACTGCTCATATCCTTCGATAGTCCCGGCGTTATCCGGCGAAAACCAGAACAGCGAAGAGTCATGCGCGTAGCAACTGTAGGATAAAGCGGTGTCTTTATTGATTGCCCACCGAATCGAATCCTTTATCACCTTTTCGGCCTTAGCTTTTTCAACTACCGGATTTACCTGTTGATTCATCTTATTGCATCCTCCTGATAACCCCAGCGCGACTGCGACCAAAATTAAAATACTCCAGCCTTTCATCTGGCAATCCTTTCCTCGGAGATTTTATAAATAATTAGCATAAACATGATACAGGCGCAACCGTAATTATATTCCCCATTAAAAAGGCCGGCTGTTATCCGCCGGCCCTTAGGTGATTATTCGGTAAATGTTTTAATTTTAAAGGATATATCTGCTTAAGTCCTCATTTTCGACTATGTCTTTAAGAGTATTGTAAACCATCTTCTTGTCAATCTTGATTTTCTTGGCCTTACTGTCAGGGGCGTTATACATGAAATCCTCCAGAAGAGTAGTCATCACCGTATGTAAACGCCGGGCGCCGATATTTTCGGTGCGCGAATTAACTTCGGCGGCAATTCGGGCGATTTCCTCGATTCCACTTTTCTCGAATGAAATTTCTATGTTTTCCGTGGCCATTAGTTCACAATATTGCCTGATTAACGCATTTTGCGGTTCTGTCAATATCCGTACGAAATCCTTTTCGGTCAACGGGTCGAGTTCCACTCTAATCGGGAACCGCCCCTGAAGCTCCGGAATCAAATCGGATGGTTTCGACATATGAAACGCGCCCGCCGCGATAAATAACACATGGTCCGTCTTTACCATGCCGTATTTGGTCATCACATTGGTGCCTTCGACTATAGGCAGGATATCGCGTTGTACCCCCTCCCGGGACACATCGGGACCAACTTTTGATGACTCACCCGCGATTTTGTCGATTTCATCCACGAAAATAATCCCGGAGTTTTCTACCCGATAAGTGGCTTCAGAGATCACCTCATCAAAATCGATAAGCTTGGCCGACTCCTCCTGCATTAGCAGGCGATGCGCCTCTTCTATGGTCACCCGGCGTTTGCGGGTTTTACGCGGCATCATGCTCGAAAACATATCCTGGATATTCATCCCGATTTCTTCGATCCCCATCGGCGAAAACACTTCAACTATGGGAAATCGGTCGTTAGGCACGTCGAGTTCGATAAACCGGTCATTGAGATTCCCGTCTTCCAATTGCTTTTTAATTTTGCTGCGGGTTGCCTGGGTTTTCTTTACTTGCTCTTCGCTAAGCGGCGTTTTGGTTTTATACGAGGCGGCGCTGGTCGGCAGAAGGATATCCAGCAGGCGTTCGGTCGCCAGTTCGGCGGCTTTGGCTTCAACCTGAATGGTCTTTTCGCGTTTGACCATATTCACCGATAAATCGACCAGGTCGCGCACCATCGATTCAACATCGCGGCCGACATAACCAACCTCGGTATATTTGGAGGCTTCCACTTTGATAAAAGGCGCGCCTGTCAGGTTGGCCAAACGCCGGGCGATTTCGGTTTTTCCCACGCCGGTCGGGCCGATCATGATAATGTTGTTGGGCATGATCTCTTCTTTGAGCGGCCCCGACACCCGCTGTCTTCGCCAGCGGTTGCGGATGGCGATCGCCACCATTTTCTTGGCCTTGTCCTGCCCGATTATGTATTTATCGAGCTCGGCCACGATAGCTTTTGGCGTTAACTCATCTTTACCATTGTATTCATCTTGCGGAATTATTTTAGTTTTTTTCATAATGTCTCAACTGTGATATTGCTGTTAGTGTATATGCAAATCGCGGAGGTTATCAAAAGCGATTTTTCCACGATTACCTTAGGCTCGAGTTTGGTGTTTTGTTTTAAGGCGCGAGCTGCCGCCAGCGCGTATGGTCCGCCTGACCCAATCGCTAAAATTCCGTCGTCCGGCTCGATTACATCTCCGGTACCGCTGATTATCAGCCCCTGTTTTTTATCGATTACCGCCAGCAATGCCTCGAGGCGGCGAAGATACTTATCGGTGCGCCATTCTTTGGCCAATTCCACCGCCGAACGGGTAAGATTGCCATTGTATTCGGTCAGTTTTCCTTCGAATTTTTCAAAAAGCGTTAACGCGTCGGCAGTGGCTCCGGCGAATCCGGCGATAATCGTGTTGTTGTACAAACGGCGAATCTTAACCGCGCTCGCTTTCAACACTGTGTCATCAAGCGTGATTTGGCCGTCCGCCCCAAGCGCCGCGCCTTTGCTGTTTACAATTCCTAATACTGTCGTGCCTCTCATGTTTCCTCCGCCCGGGGATGCGCCCGCTTGTAAACGGATATCAACCTGCCGGTGGTTATGTGGCTGTATTTCTGGGTTGTTTTCAACGATGAATGACCAAGCATCTGCTGTACCGCGCGAAGATTCGCGCCGGCGGTCAGTAAATGCGTGGCAAATGAATGACGTAAACTGTGAGTCGATAGCCCGGTCTTCTCCGAACATTTTAACAGATGCTCCTTCACGATACGGCCGACACTTCGCGGTGTCATCCGACCGCCCCGAGTGTTTATAAACACCGCGTATTCGTTCGGCTTATCTTTCTCCGCTAGAAGCCGCGACCGCGCTATCAGGTACAATGTTACCGCCTGCATGGTTGGACGGCCTACCGGCACCTGTCGAAATTTGCTGCCTTTGCCCATCACCTTTATCAGCGAGTTGTTGAAATCGAGGCTTTTTAGGTTCAGCGATGTCAACTCCGCCAGACGCAGGCCGCAGTTGTAAAATATCTCCAGCATGGCCTTGTTGCGAAGCGCCGTAAATTCATCGCCAGGCCAAGTCTGTTCGATAAGATAGCGGGCTTCCTCTTCGGATAAATATTCGGCGCGGTACGGTTCGGTTTTGATTGAATCGATTTGCCGGGCCGGATTGCCGGAAAGCCTTTTTATCGAAATCAAAAAATCGAAAAACATCTTGAGCGCTTCCAGTTTGTGGGCAATCGAGGTGCTTTTCAATCCCGCCTTGCGAAGCGTTATCAAGTATCCGCGAATAGTAAATTCGCTGATATCAGGGGTCGTTTCGCCGGATTCCTCCAGATACTTAATGAACGCCGCGGTATCGCCACGGTAGGCGATGGCCGTGTTTTCGGCAAAATGAGCGCCGCCTTTGAGGTGCTTTTCGAATAGCCCAAGGCAGTCATTCCAGTACGGCTGATGGGATTCCGGCGTTTGATTCATAATTTATTTATATAACCAGCGGCCCCCCAATAAGCACGCAGATATTGGGAAAATGATGGAAAAGGGAAGGGAGATGGTATCCCCCTGATATGCGGTACGAGTGGATTGGGGAAGTTGCGGCATTGGTGGAGGGATTGGCAAGGCGGAATGAGTCCGGCAGCTGCCGGAAATCCAGTATCCAATCCTGGATTCTGACTTTCGTCAGAATGACAAAGGTTGAGTTCTACTGCAAAATATTGACTCTGTCATGCTGAACTTGATTCAGCATCCAGGAATCCGTAGAGGCAAAAAATTTCGTGCCCCTACATGCATTCTACAAGCACCTCTCTCCCCCTGGGAGAGGGGTAGGGGTGAGGTCAATAATCATGCCGGCTCCGTTCCAACGAATTCTTCTAACTCGTAACGGCGATAAATCCTGGCGTAATGGCCGGACTTCTTCATCAAATCATCATGTCTGCCCGATTCAACGATACGGCCATGCTCCATCACGTAAATCATGTCGGCCCGCATCAAGATATCGGGGCGATGGGTTATCAAGACCGCCGTTATTCCGGGAAGCACCTCGTGAAGCTTTCCCCACAAGGCCGCTTCCGTGCGCGAATCCAGCGCCGATGTGCAATCATCCAGGATAAGGACTTTGGGTTTACCGACTAACGCCCGCGCTAACGCTAACCGCTGTTTCTGGCCGCCCGATATGGACATCCCACGCGTCCCGATAGCGGTATCGATTCCATCGGAAAAACCGACGATCTCATCCTTGAGCTGGGCGATATCGATTGCCCAGTCCAGCGCATCATCGGCAATCTGTCTTCCGAAAGTGATATTATTGCGTACCGTGTCGGAAAACAGCACCGGTTCCTGCGGCACATAGCCGATATGTTTCCGCAATTCGGCCAGCCTGTAATCGCGCAAATTGTGCCCGTCAAGCGTTATGACTCCCGATGTCGGATCGACTAATCGGGGAATCATGTTCACCAGCCAGGTTTTGCCCGCTCCAACTTTGCCGACAATCGCCACCGTTTGCCCGGCCTTGATTTCAAACGTTACGTTGTCAATTATTCGGCGTTCCGATTCCGGAAACCCGAATTCAACCTTATCGAAAACCAGATGGCCTTCGATTGAATCGATTTTATCGATTTTGCCGTTGTCAACAACCATCGGCGCCACATTTTCCAGTTCGGTCAGCCTGTCGATAGATACTGCCGACCTCCTCGATGTCACCAGGAACTGACCGATATCGAACATCGGAAATACTAAACTGGTTGTGTAATACACGAACGCCACTAATTCGCCGATTGTCAGCTTGCCCTGGATAGCCATCACGCCGCCAGCAATCAGCACGATAATGATACTGAACTGCCAGATATACTCGTAAAGCGAATGCACAATCGTGCCCGATTTTATCGCGTCGATTTCCGCCGACCGGCGTTCTACTATCGCCCTATCGAATTTCGCCAACTGCGCCTTTTCGCGGACATAAGCCCGTACCACCCTTATACCGGAAAAGCAGGCTTCCATGATATCATTGAACCGCGAAATCCGCGTTTGCAGGTAATCGTAACGTTTAGTTAGAAGCGTCGCGCTCTTGAAAAAGATAAATATCAGTATCGGCAGCGGCCCGACAGAGAACAATGTCAGAAGCGGGTTGATACTGATCATCATGACCAGCGTGAACACCACCAATAGCAACGCTTCGTAGAACCGAAATATCCCCGAACAGGCAAACCACGACAGTTTCTCGGCCACGTCATCGGTCAGTCGTGTTATCACATCGCCGGTACGAAATTTATTAAAAAAGTTCGGCCCTTTAATAGTGATCCGATTGAACGCGTCCTGCCGGAAATCCCATTCGAGTTTGAGATTAGTCCAGGTGCGAATTGACTGCACGATTACATACAGAATAAACGCCATGAACCCGGCCAGCACCAGCCCGATAGTAAATGTCGCTATTGGCGTTAAGCCGAATCGTTGCCCAAGGTCATTCATCCAGATAGCGTATCTGTTATTGGGCACGGCTCCGGTTTTCACATAATCAAGCGTAAATTCGATCATTCGTGGCACATAAACCGCGAATATCTGGCGAATCGGTGTCAGTAGCAACAGACCGATTAGTACCCATGGATAATGTTTGTAGTATCGCCAGAGCCATTTCGTTTTATTTGGCATAATTCAAAACTCCATTTCGATTCTTAAATTGCAGATGGAACAGCTTCGAATAATAACCATCCTGCAATAATAAATCCGTATGCGTTCCCCGCTCGATAATCTCGCCTTTGCGCATCACCAATATCTCGTCAACTTCGAGAATGGTGGTCAGGCGATGAGCGATTATCAGCGAAGTCCGCCCGGCCATCAGCGTTTTAAGGGCCGATTGAATCGTCCGTTCCGTTTCCGGGTCGACCGAACTGGTGGCCTCATCCAACAACAAAATATCAGGATTGGTCACCAGCGCCCGCGCGAACGATAATAGCTGTCGTTCGCCGCGGCTGAAATTCGAACCCTTTTCAGAAAGCTCGCTGTCGTATCCCCGCGGCAATTGCCTGATAAATCCGTCCGCGTTGACAGTTTCTGCCGCCGCGATTATCCGATCATCGTCGATCTCCTCCGATTCCATGGCGATATTTGATTTGATGCTTCCGGGGAACAGGTATATGTCCTGAAGCACCAGCGCGAACCGTTTTCGCAATTCGCCCTTGTCGATATCGCGAATATCGATGCCATCAACGGTAATCCGCCCTTTTTGCGGGTCATAAAACCGCAACAACAGCGATATAATCGTGGTCTTGCCGCCGCCGGTTACTCCGGCCAGCGCGATTTGCTTACCCACCGGAATTTCGAAACTGACATCCCGAAGGATATAGCTGTCGTCGCCGTTGTAAGAAAACCAGACATGTTCAAACCGGATTCCCTTTGTCAATTTGCCCCACGCTCTGGGATTGGCGGCATCGGGCAATTTCTGATTATTCGACATAAGCGCGAATATCCGCCGCGCTCCCGCGCCCGCTCGTTGGATTATCGATAACTGTTCGGAGGTTCGATAAATCGGTTCGAATACCCGCCAGATCAGGATTATGAACATGCTGATAATTCCGAAAGTAATCGCGCCGGTCCCGATCCAATTCGCGCCCAAAAATAGCACGATTCCAATCATCAGGTATTGAAGTAGAAACACCAGGTTGAAAAATATGACAACCGCCGTATTAACATAAACATCATCGACGAACTTCGTCCGATTAGCGCTATCTACCCTTTTTTGAGCATACTTCTCGCGATTGAATATCTGGATTACCGAAACCCCATGCAGCATTTCGGTCAGATTAGCCGTTATCAGTGCCACCTTTTTCCGCACCGCGTAAAATTTAGGCGTGGTCTTGCGTTCGAATACATATATAAGCACAGCCATAATGGGAACTACCGCGGTTAGAATCGCGGCCAGCCGCCAGCTATAATAGAACATGATTCCGAACACGCCTACCACCAGGATCAAATCGCCTACCAACAGCACGACAGCGTTAGTGAACAACATCCGCAAAGATTCCGTATCCGATTCAATCCGGGCCAGCAACCGTCCTACCGGATTGGCGTCGAAAAACGCGATATCCAGAGAAAGGATATGTTCGAATAGCTTGCGCTTTAATTCGACCATAACATCCTGGCCGATTATTTCCAGCTTGATTTTCTGGATATATTGCAAAATCAATGTCGCGCCCTGGATAAGACCAATAAACACCACGGTCCAGATCAGGCCTTTGATATCGCTATTTTTAATATCAACGTCGAGCGCCTTTTTAAGCAGCACCGGCCAGTAAAGCGATAAGATTGTCGCTACTGCCAGAAGCGCGAAACAGTATATTAGCGGCCACTTATGATTTTTCAGGAGCGGCAGCAATTCACGCATCGCCCGGCGAGTGCTCACCGATTCTTCATGATGACTTAAGCTTTCGTCTTCGTATAATTCGTTGGCCATAACTTACTCAATTTCCACCACAATTATGTTTAGTATCCTATCGGCGAGGCAATAAAAAACCCGCCGGCGAACTCATGTCACGGCGGGTATTGATACCTAAATAGTAATATTTAGGGTATAATACCCCCGCGATCGGGATTACCGACAATGCTTATTTTTTGTATTTTAGTAAGCGTCATCATCTCATTATCTTCCGTTTCTCCGATACTTTACGGAAAACTATCGTTAGGGTTTCATTATTATATAAGAAATTTCGGTAAACTCAAGAAAAATATTAATTGACTTTAAATTAAGTTAATCATAGAAAGAATCGATATTAAAAAGTAAAAGGTAAGAGATATTATTCGCGATTACCTGTAAACAGTAACGAAGGAGGAGTAAATGAAGAGAAACACGTTAATGCTGATCATGTTGGTTTGCCTGGCCGCATTACCGGCCATGGTTTTTGGCCAGGGCAAAATCTCGTTCGGCGTGGGCGGCGAACTGGCGTTACCGATGGGCGATTTCAAAGACGCCTACAACACCGGTTTCGGCGGCACTGGCAGCATCTTTTATCATTACATGCCGCAGATGGATTTCATGGTCAATGCTGGCTATATAACCTATGGCTCGGATGTCGATGATCTTTCTTTTAGCATGATTCCGATTCAGGCCGGCGTGAAATACTTTATCGTTCCCGAAGGCGGACTCTATGCCGGTGGTTTATTGGGCGTGCATATAGGTAAAGCTAAAATGGGCGATAATTCCGAATCGGAAACCGATTTCTCGTTTGCCCCGATGCTGGGTTACCAGTATCCGCTTGGCCCGACCATGAAACTTGATATCTCCGGTAGATATCAGTTCATTTCCGATGCCAACTATTTCGGAATTCATCTTGGATTGAATTTCGGCAAATAAATATTATCGATTTTTCACGGCGGTTCGGCACTTTTGCGGAACCGCCGTTTTTATTTTGCGGTTAAAAATTTGCTATGCTGGTTTTGGGTTGACGTGGAAAAGACTTGCTAAAAATTCCGGTTTCAAATACAATGGCGATGCGAAACAACGAAGTTGCTTTACAATTGAATATGTTTCCAGGCTGTGTGATACAGCCATTGAATTGCAGAGAATCAGATTAAGAAGTAAAAGGCTGAACGGTTAAGCTTGGCGCAGATTTTCCCCAGATGGACCAATAAAATCCCCACTTTTGCCGCGATTGCCGCCGCAATAATCGGAGTTGGCGTAACCGGTTTCGTCTGGTACTATTTTTCGCCGAAATACACCAATGTCG
>CAZTNJ010000016.1:23824-32468 GCA_964614835.1 uncultured Ignavibacteria bacterium
ACTTCACGCCGGCGATCTCGGCATCGACTGCCGCTACTGCCACTACGATATCGAATCCTCTCCGGTGGCCAACCTACCGCCGACATCCGTGTGTATGAACTGCCACAAAATCATCCTTCCCGAGAGCGAAAAGCTCCTCAAAATTCGCGAAAGCTACGCCACCGGCAATCCGATTGAATGGATTCGCGTCCACAAACTGGCCGATTTCGCCTACTTCGACCATCGGGCTCATCTGCGGGCAGGCGTGGGATGCGCCAGTTGTCACGGCAATGTCGCCGAAATGGAAATCGTCCAGCAAGTCGAACCGCTGTCAATGTCGTGGTGCCTCGATTGCCATCGCAACCCCGATAAGGCGATTCGCCCATCCGACCAGGTCACCAACATGAAATGGACGCCGCCCCAAAATCAATTGGAAATCGCGGCCCGTCTGAAAACCGAAAAGAAAATCGCTCCCCCGACAGATTGTTCAGGATGTCACAGATGATTAATAATGACCCCAATAATAAAAATTGGCGCCTGAATCCGGCTGATACGAACCCGGAATCAGATAACCAGCAAAAAACCGAAACCGAATCGATCAATTTCCTTAAAGAGAATTTCCCGTCGCTTGGCGAAGACCTTAAAAGCCCGCTTTCCCGCCGCTCCTTCATGTCGATAATGGGCGCCTCGATGGCGCTTGCCGGTCTCGCCGGATGCCGTCGGCCGGTCGAGAAAATCATTCCCTACGTGGTTCCCCCCGAAAATATCGTCCCCGGCGTTCCCGAATATTACGCCACCACCATGCCGTTCGGGATGTCCGCTTACGGCCTCATTGTCGAAACTCACGAGGGGCGGCCCACTAAAATCGAAGGCAACCCCGATCACCCATCGACCAAAGGGATGTCTAACGCTTATATGCAGGCGTCGCTTTTAGATCTCTATGACCCCGACCGCGCCAAAAAGCCGATGCATAAAGGGGTCGAAAAGGAGTGGCACGATTTCGTCGAATACTGGCAGAAACTCTATCCCAAATATATCGAATCGCAAGGGAAGGGGTTGGCGATTATCAGCGAATCGTTCTCCTCGCCGACTCTGGGCCGACTCTATCGCGAATTCAAACAGAAATTCCCCAAAGCAATATGGTGTGCTTACGATCCAATAAATGATGAAAACATTTACAACGGAATTAAGCTGGCCACCGGACGAGACCTGCGTCCCGTGTATGATTATTCCAAAGCCGATATTATCCTATCGCTCGACTGCGATTTCCTCTTTTCCGAAAGCGAAAGTATAACCGCCGCTCACGGTTTTGCCGAACGCCGGCGTATCGAAAACGAACACGGCTCGATGAACCGCCTGTACGTGGTCGAACCAACTCTTTCTGTGACCGGCGGCATGGCCGACCATCGCTTGGCCAAGAATTCCATTGAGATTGATTTGTTTACAACGATTCTCGCTCGAGAGTTAAAAAAACGTGGTCTTGACATTAAAATCGAAGACAGACGTCTTGATTTTTCGAATAATTTAGGTTTTGACGAAAAATGGATTTCCGCATTAGCCGATGATTTGATAACCAATCGCGGTAAGTCGCTCATTGTAGCGGGCAGGAGACAGTCTGAATCTATTCAGACTCTGGTTTATGCGTTAAATTATGCTCTGGGGAATATCGGTACGTCGGTTAATTATGTTGAACTAAAAGATTCTCCTGAAAAAAATGATATCGACGAATTATATAAGACTATTGATAAGGAAGAAATATCAGCTTTATTGATATTTGGATGCAATCCGATCTATAGTTTACCCTATGGCCCATCTTTTGGAAATCAGATCGGAAAAATCGAAAACACAGTTTACTTAAGCAGCCACCAAAACGAAACCTCCGATTATGTAAATTGGCTAATTCCATCATCTCATTACCTGGAAAGCTGGGGGGATACGAGAGCCGCCGATGGCACTCTCGGGATAATCCAGCCGCTGATTCAACCATTGTACGAAAGTAAAAGTATCTTCGAAATGATGTCATTGATTGTTAGTGGCGAAGACAAAAGCGGATTTGAAATCGTCAGACAAACGTGGAAAGGCCTTCTTCCAACATTGACATTTGAAAAAAACTGGCGGCAGGTTTTGCATGATGGCTTATTGAAGGAAAGCATTTCGACGTATAGTATGGCCGAACCTGATTGGCAAAAAATCAGAACGGGATCGCCTTCATTGGGAAATAATGAGCCTGTTGCAATAGTTGCCGAATTCTACCCAAGTTCTTCAACTTATGATGGCCGCTTCGCCAATAACGGTTGGCTTCAGGAATTACCAGACCCAATCACGAAAATTACTTGGGATAATCCGGCCTTAATCAATCCGTCTACGGCGAAAGAGTTTAATCTGCAAAGCGGAGATATCATTCGACTCGTTTATTATAAAGATGCTATTGAAATCCCTGTATGGGTCATGCCGGGAATTGCCGAAAATACGGTTATTCTTACATTTGGTTATGGAAGGACCAAAGCCGGTAGGGTTGGAGATAATATTGGATTTAATACATATAAATTATATGGATTAGGTTCAGGAATAAGGATAAAGGGCATTACCCTTACCAAAACCGGCGCCACTCACAAACTCGCCTGCACCCAGGAACACCACACCATGGACAACCGACCGATAATCCGCCAGGCTACCCTCGAACACTATCGCCGGCACCCCGAATTCGCCCCCGAGATGGTGGAACATCCGCCCCTAAATTCTCTCTGGGATGAACGCAAGTACGACGAAAGGTACCAGTGGGGGATGGCTATCGACCTGAATCTTTGTATCGGTTGCAACGCCTGCACTATCGCCTGCCAGAGCGAAAACAATATTCCCGTCGTCGGCAAAGATCAGGTTATCCGCGGCCGCGAGATGCACTGGATACGAGTCGACCGCTATTTCGCCGGCGATGATTCCAATGCAGAGATTATGCACATGCCGGTCCCCTGTCAGCACTGCGAAAACGCCCCCTGCGAACAGGTCTGCCCGGTGCAAGCCACCCAGCACGACAAGGAAGGCCTCAACAACATGGTGTACAACCGCTGCGTCGGCACCCGTTATTGTTCCAACAACTGCCCCTATAAAGTCCGGCGATTCAATTTCTATAACTATACTAAAGAAATCGTCGAGATGCTCAAGATGGCGCAAAACCCCGATGTCACCGTGCGATCGCGCGGCGTGATGGAAAAATGCACCTATTGCCTGCAGCGTATCAACCGCGCCAAAATTAATGCCAAGATGGACAACCGCGAAGTGCGCGACGGCGAAATAGTCACCGCCTGCGAACAGGCCTGCCCGACCGGCGCTATTTCGTTCGGCAATCTGCGAGACCAGAAAAGCCGCGTCGCCCAAATTAAAAAGCAAAATCGCAATTATAATTTATTGGAAGAATTGAATACCAAACCGCGTACCAGTTATCTGGCGCGTATCAAAAACCCCAATCCGAAATTGGAAAAGTCTTAACGAGCGATCGAGCTAAATAGTGAGCAATCAGGAAAAAAATATCGCGATCCAAACCGCAACCGAACCGCCATTGATAGCGGGTAATCCCTCTTTCGCCGATGTCACCGCGAAAATCAGCGGTATCATCGAATCGAAAACGCCCCGCTTCTGGTACCCCGCAATAGCAGTAAGCAGTCTTTTGGCGCTGATGTTTTTCGCGCTGATAGGCCATCTGGTTTTCAATGGAATTGGAATTTGGGGCGTAAATCAACCAGTCGGTTGGGGATTCGCGATCGTCAATTTCGTATTCTGGGTAGGTATCGGCCATGCCGGCACGCTCATCTCGGCGATACTGTTTTTACTTCGGCAGAGATGGCGTACATCTATTAATCGTTTCGCCGAAGCCATGACCCTGTTCGCGATTGCTTGCGCCGGTATTTTCCCGGCTATTCATATCGGCCGTCCCTGGCTGGCTTATTGGATGTTTCCAATCCCCAACCAGATGGGGATGTGGCCGAATTTCCGCAGTCCGCTTTTGTGGGACGTATTCGCGGTCAGCACCTATTTTACCTGTTCGGTGTTGTTCTGGTATATCGGGCTTGTCCCCGATTTGGCCACTATGCGCGACCGCGCCAAATCGAAAATAAAGCAAGTAGTATATGGAATATTCTCTCTGGGCTGGCGCGGCGGCAACCGTCAATGGCGACACTACGAAGTCGCCTATCTGATTCTGGCCGGTATCTCCACGCCGCTGGTTTTATCAGTACACAGCGTCGTTAGCACCGATTTCGCGGTCAGCCAGCTTCCCGGATGGCATACCACCATATTCCCGCCCTATTTCGTGGCCGGCGCGATATTCTCCGGATTCGCTATGGTCATCACGATATCGATTATCCTGCGCAAGATTTTCAGCCTCGAAAATTACATCACCATCAACCACCTCGAAAAAATCAACAAGGTTATCATGGTTACCGGCATGATGGTCGGTTACGCCTACTCGATGGAATTCTTCATGGCCTGGTATTCCGGCAACGAATACGAGATGTTCACCTTCATCAATCGCGCCACCGGCCCCTACGCCTGGGCTTACTGGACCATGATTACCTGCAACGTGCTGGTGCCGCAGCTGTTCTGGCTCAAGAAACTGCGTACCAGTATCCCTGTGATGTTTGTCGCATCGCTTCTGATAAATGTCGGCATGTGGTTCGAACGATTCGTAATCGTGGTGACTTCGCTGTCGCGCGATTATCTGCCATCGAGTTGGGGCCACTATACGCCAACCATGTTCGATATTAGTTTGTTCATCGGCTCATTCGGATTATTCATAACGTTGTTTTTGTTGTTCGCCCGGTTCCTTCCGGCTATCGCCATGTCGGAGGTCAAAGGCGTGTTGCCATCGGCGCATGCCCACGGACACGACAAGCATTAATGAGATTATTGTATGAGTAAAGATTCGAAAACAATGGTGATGCTTGCCGAATACGATTCCCCCTCGGTGCTTTTACAGGCGGCCGAAAAATTCCGCGATGCCGGCTATACGCATTTCGATTGCCATTCGCCGTTCCCGATTCACGGCCTCAATCAAGCGATGGGGCTGAAACGTTCATCGCTGGGATATCTTGTCGGAATAGCCGCCATAATCGGATTCACCGCCGCGATTACGCTTCAGTGGTGGACCTCCGCGATTGACTACCCAATCGTGATTTCCGGCAAGCCGCTGTTCAGCTATCAGGCGTTCGTGCCGGTCACATTCGCGCTGGCGGTACTGTTTTCGGCAATCACGGCTACTATCGGGATGTTCGTGCTCAATCGTTTGCCGCGCTATCATCATCCGTTGTTCGTTTCGGAGCGCTTCAAAAAAGTTACCGATGATGGTTTCTTTATAAGCGTTGAATCGCAAGATAAGCTGTTCAATGAAATTAAAACAAAAGCTTTGCTGGAATCTTCAGGCGGCCGTAATATCGAATTACTCGAGGATAAATAGGGAAGAGCCGTATGCAAAAATCGCGAATTACAATAATAGCCCTGATTTCCCTGACTATTCTGGCCAGCGGTTGTTACCGCGGCAGCCCCTCCGACAAACCGCCGATTCATCCGAATCCGAACATGTTCAATCAGCCCAAGTATAAAGCCCAATCCGAAAGTAAGTTTTTCGAGGATGGCGCCACCATGCGTCAGCCGGTGGCCGGAACCGTAGCCCGCGATCAGCTCAATCTCGATGACCCCTACTACCGCGGCGTCGATTCGACCGGCAAGCAAATCGAACAAAATCCCCTGCCGGTTACCATGACTTTGCTCAAGAGGGGACAGGAACGTTTCGATATCTACTGCTCACCGTGTCATAGCCGTGTTGGCGATGGGCAAGGGATAATGATTCAGCGTAAATATGTCCCCCCGCCCAGTTTTCACCTTGATAGACTGCGTCAGGTGCCCGATGGTTACATATTCGACGTTATCACCAACGGTATCCGCAACATGCCGGCCTATAAGTACCAGGTGCCGGTAGCCGATCGCTGGGCAATTGTCGCCTACGTGCGGGCGCTTCAGCGAGCCCATAACGCTACTTACTCCGATATTCCGCCCGAAATGGCCGGCGAGGTGAAATAACCATGCGATTCGATAAACAGACATTCCGGCTAATCGATGATGGCGGATTCGCCAAAAAATCGCTGATGGTCGGAGTCGCCGGATTGGCTTTGAGTTTTATGGGTTACTTTTCCGATAGCCATCAGTTCTTCTATTCCTACCTGACCTCGTTCACCTTCTGGTTCACAATCGCGATGGGCGGTCTGTTTTTCGTGATGCTTCATCACCTAACCAACGCCACCTGGAGTGTCGTGCTGCGGCGAATTTCCGAAAACCTGATGTCTAATATCCTTCTCATGGCGATTTTATTTATTCCCGTGCTTCTTGGGATAAAAGAACTGTATCACTGGAGCCATCCCGACTTGGTGGCCGCCGACCCGTTGCTACTGAAAAAGTCGCCTTATCTTAACATCCCGTTTTTTATTATCAGAGCCGCGATATACTTCGGAATCTGGATTTTATTGAGTCGCCTTTTGAATAAGACTTCGATTGACCAGGACAAAGCCCATTCCGAAAATCAAACCAAACGGTTTCGCAAAATCAGCGCCCCCGGGATGATATTATTCGCGTTCACTATCAGTTTCGCGGCTTTCGACTGGTTCATGTCTTTGGATGCCCACTGGTATTCGACAATATTCGGCGTCTATATCTTTTCCGGCGGATTGCTAAATGGCCTTGCTTTCATCGCGATGGTTACCATTTACTTAAAATCTAAAGGACCGTTTTCCGATATCGTAACCTCCGAGCATTTCCACGATCTTGGCAAGCTGCTCTTCGCGTTCACGATTTTCTGGGCCTATATCTGTTTCTCGCAATACTTCCTTATCTGGTACGCAAATATTCCCGAAGAAACCATATGGTTTTCGGCTCGATGGAAAGGGGCCTGGAAATATTTTAGCCTGGCGATTATTTTCGGCCATTTCGTGATTCCGTTTTTTGCCCTGATTACCCAGGCGGCTAAACGCAACCTGAAAGTGATGACCTCAATCGTTATCCTGTTGTTTATTGTCCACTGGATTGATCTCTACTGGATTATCATGCCGAACCTTCTGACCGACGGCGCTAAAATAAGCTGGCTGGATTTGACGACCATGCTGGGGGTCGGCGGTATTTTCATGTGGAATTATCTGCGTCTGTCGAAAAAAACATCTCTGATTCCTCTGAACGATCCCCGCCTGAAAGCCTCGGTAGAAATATTTAGCGAATAGTTATTATGACCAATGAAGAAATCAAACATAGCAAACCCGGTTACGAAACCGGCGATGTTAATGTCAAAAAGATCGTTCTCTACGGCCTTGGTTTCGCTATTGTATTGGCTTTGATCCTTTTCGGACTCTATCAATTATTCACTGCCGAAACCGAAAAGCAAATTTATGAGTCGGTGCTCAAACCCGAATCGGTGCCGCTTCGCGATTTGCGTGCTCGTGAAGATGAAATATTGAACTCGTACAAACTCCTCGACCCGGCCAAGCAAGTCTATCAGATTCCTATTGCCAGAGCCATGCAACTTATGGCCGATGAAGCCGCCAGATCGCGGATTCAACCAATACGTAAACGCTGACCGGCGGTATAGATCATGTCGACATCTTACATAAATAAAAAGAATCGGACGAAATCATTTATATCAGTATTTGCCATTATTATTTATTTGATTGTCTTTTCTTTGTCGCCCAATGGTCAAATTGTTCAATCTAATCCTCCCGAATTGCGTGGAGTCGATGTCGATGAACACGTCGGCGGCTATATCCCGCTTTACTTGAAATTCACGAATAGCGACGGCCAGACGGTGAGCCTGGACAACTATTTCCACAAAGATAAACCTGTTATAATAGTGCTGGCGTATTATACCTGTCCGATGCTCTGTACTATGGTGCTAAACGGTCTTGGCGATGGGGTCCGCGACTTAAATCTGATTCCCGGAAAAGACTACGATATTCTCACAATCAGTATCGATTCAAGCGAAACCCCGCTTCTGGCCGAAGCCAAGAAAACCAATTACGTCAACTATGTCGGAAGGCCCGATATCGCCGCGGGCTGGCATTTCTTTGTTGGCAAACAAAACGCGATAGACTCATTGGCCAAAGCGCTTGGATTTCAATACTATTATGATGAAAAGCAGAAGCAATTCGCCCATCCGGCAGTCGTTTTCGTGCTGTCTCCATCCGGCGAAATTACCCGCTATCTTTATGGGCTTGAGTATAAGCCCAAAGATTTGCGTTTTGCCTTGCTCGAGGCTGCCCAGGGGAAAATCGGCTCTACCATAGACAAAATCATTCTTTATTGCTATCACTACAACCCCGATGCCGGGGGCTATACGCTGTTCGCTTCTCGACTGATGCAAATCGGCGGTGCTGCGACAGTCGTTATCATTTTATTATTTTTGGGAAAATTTTGGCGGCGGGAACTCCATCGACCCAAATAGGGATTTATTAGGATGAACCAAACGAATACAATTGGTGAAATGGGATTGGATGGATACTGCCGGTTTTTCAATTTTGCCGCCGCAAGGCTCATCGATTGCTCCTGAAGTCGACGCGTTATTTCATTTTATATTTTATGTTACTCTATTTTTCTTTATCCTGGTGGTGGCTGGAGTCGTGTAATTTTAGTGGCG
>CAZTNJ010000017.1:0-31286 GCA_964614835.1 uncultured Ignavibacteria bacterium
AGCGACCATCCAGAGGCGGGCAAGCCCGGCAGCAAGATACAATCCTGGATTCCGGATCTAGCCCCTCCGAAGGCGGGCAGGCTGGAATGAGAGCAATATTCCTTTCAAATGAAGTTGCCCCGCTTGTATATATTCCTTATATTGGTTCGTGGAGTTCGCGTAGGGGCGTATGGCTATACGCCCCTACGGGCTAATTATGGAATTTATCTACAAAATAATCGATTTCTTCCTGCATCTGGATAAGCATCTCGGCGTCATAATCCAGGATTACGGTGTTTGGACTTATTTAATCCTGTTCGTGATAATTTTCAGCGAAACCGGCCTGGTGGTCGCCCCATTTCTGCCCGGCGATTCGCTTCTGTTTGCCGCCGGCGCATTAGCCGCGACAGGCGCGCTCGACCCCTGGCTGCTATTTATCATATTGTCAGCGGCGGCAATCTTGGGAAACACGGTGAATTACTGGGTGGGATACTTTGTCGGCCCGGGAATCCTGAAAAAGAAAAAAATCAAATTCATTAAGAAAGAGCACCTCGATCGCACTCACAAGTTCTACGAAAAATACGGCGGTCTGACTCTCGTTGTCGCCCGGTTCATGCCGATAATCCGTACATTCGCGCCGTTTGTGGCCGGTATCGGATTCATGAATCAGTGGCGGTTCCACCTGTACAATATCACCGCCGGTATCGCCTGGGTGGGGATATTTGTCTGGGGCGGCTACTTTTTTGGGAATCTCCCAGTCGTGAAAAACAATTTCTCGATTGTCATAATTACGATAATTTTTATCTCGGTATTACCGGCGATTATCGGCTATTTCAAAGCCCGCAGGAAACCATCCGCAAATACAAACAAGAAGTAATTCAAGATGACTACCGAACTTCACATACTATTGTTAACAGCGGCTTCGATAGGTTTTATCCATACGCTTATAGGGCCGGATCATTATGTGCCGTTTATCGTGATGGCCAAATCGCAGCGTTGGTCATTCGCGAAAACTTCGCTGGTAACGTTTTTATGCGGAATCGGGCATGTTTTAAGTTCGGTGGCGCTGGGATTTGTCGGGATAGCGATAGGCGCGGCGGTCGGTAAGCTGGAGGCTATCGAATCGTTTCGCGGCGATCTGGCAGGTTGGGCACTGACATCCTTTGGACTGGCCTATACTGTCTGGGGAATCTGGCGGGCAATCAAGAATCGGCCGCATACTCACGCGCATGTTCACGCTGATGGCAGCCGCCACAGCCATGAGCATAGCCATCGCGATAGCCATGCTCATGTCCACGAATCGCCGCAGAAAACCAACCTTACGCCCTGGATTCTGTTCACGGTTTTCGTATTCGGCCCCTGTGAACCGCTGATTCCTATCTTGATGTATCCGGCGGCCAAAAATTCGCTATTTGGGCTGATTGTGGTGACCTCGGTATTCGCGATTGTGACTATCGGCACCATGTTAAGCGTGGTGCTGGTATCGCTGTTTGGGATAAGTTTCCTTCCGATGCAAAAGCTTGAACGATATACGCATGCACTGGCCGGAGCCACGATATTCATGTGCGGTGTTTCGATTCAATTTTTGGGGCTGTAAGCGATCATACATTTGAGAGTTGATATAAAATCAGTCATTCATCGAAAAATCTTGCCTTGCCAGAAATAATCATTATCTTATCATTGAAAGCGAGCATTACTTATGAGAATGCTCTGTCTTTTTATGGATTAATAGGGGCAGTAGCTCAGCTGGGAGAGCGGTACGTTCGCAACGTACAGGTCGGCGGTTCGATCCCGCTCTGCTCCATTTGAAAATTGAATAATAGCAGCGTGCTAAGCGGGGAGTTAGCGGTGCCCTGAACCCGGAACCCGCTATACCGGGGCTGAACTCCCACTCGAGGCCGGCAACTTTTACGCGGGCGTCATCTGAAGGCGTTGAGCAGACGGGCCTTGCGCAACGGACGGCCGCCGAACCCCGTCAGGACCGGAAGGTAGCAGCGGTAAGCGGAATCGCCGTGTGATGCGAGTCAACCCGGCTGTGAGCCGGAGGATGGCGATCCAATTAAGAGCCAACGAACGACAGTGGGTGCACGCTATGATTAACTGAAACCAGACTATCAGCCCAACCGGCAAGAGCGGGACACTGAATATCCACGAGCAAATCGGCCAGAGGAAATCATAGCAGATGACTTATCTTGCCTTAGCCAGACGGTATCGGCCAGCGGATTTCGAAAGCATTCTAGCCCAGAAACGGATCACCCGTACTTTGGCAAATGCTATCACTACCGGGCGGATTTCACATGCCTATTTGTTTTGTGGGCCGCGCGGCACCGGCAAAACCAGTACGGCTCGAGTATTGGCCAAATCGCTTAATTGCAAGAATGGACCAACGCCGACTCCTTGCGGCGAATGCGCCAATTGCATCGAAATTAAGCAGGGGAATTCGCCGGATGTATTCGAAATCGACGCTGCCTCCAATCGCGGTATCGATGATATCCGCGAACTTCGCGAGAATGTCCGGTACTCACCGGCGGCATCCAAATATAAGATATATATCATCGATGAAGTTCACCGGCTTACGCATGAGGCATTCGACGCGCTTTTGAAGACGTTGGAAGAGCCGCCGCCGCATGTGATTTTTATATTCGCCACCACCGAACCGCAGGCGCTTCCGGCCACAATTCTCTCGCGCACCCAGCGATTTGATTTCCGGCGGGTGCCGGTAAGCGCATTGGCCGAGGCTATAAATAATGTCGGGTCAGCCGAGGGAATCACGATCGAACCGAAAGCCGCGTTGTTAGTGGCACGTAAGGCCGATGGGTCGCTTAGGGATGCTTTGTCGCTTCTCGATCAGCTTATCAATTTTAGTCAAACGGGAATTACGGCGGAATTGGCCGAAGAGGTTTTGGGAATCGTGAAAACCGATTTTCTCTTTGAGTTGATTGAGGCTATTATAAACCATCAGACACCAACGGTAATTGGGTTGTTCGAAAAGTATTTCGGCGATGGAGGCGATATCGACGAGTTAGCGGAAGTGATTTCGGGGATGTTTAGCAAGCTATTGTTGATAAAAAACGGCGTGGACGATATCACGATTTTAGAAATGGACAATGCGGAAAAGGAAAAAGCCGGCGAACTTGTCGCAAATCTCGATACCGCCGATATCCTTCGGATGTTAAAACTGATGGCCGATTATATCACCGAAAAAAAATCGGGGATAGACCCGGTAGTGGCGATGGAATTGGCGCTGGTACGTCTGGCTAACATCGATAGGGCGATTGAAATCGAAAAGTTAATCGAATCACTGGGGAATTCCGGGCCGGTTCAGATGCCAAGCCGTAATCCGAATCAAATGACACATTCCAACAAATCGCCTGATACCCAAAGCCTGTTTGGGGAATCTAGGATAAATAGAACACCAATTCGCAAGACGGAACCGGAACCGCATGTGGTTCAGCGGCAATCGAGTATCGAAGGAGTAGGCTCGTTTAGGCCGAACGAAGTAAATCAATGGTGGCCGCAGTTTTTAACATTCGTTAAAGAGAACCGGATGGCTATCTGGAGTCATCTTCAGCATACCAAGGCCGAATTGACCAATGCAAACACTATCAAGATATCCGTTCCGGGGGCAAATGATTACATGATGAAATATCTGGCTAAGGACAATAAAGGATATATAATCGAAAGATTAAGCGAATTTTGCGGCACAAACCTTGGGGCGGAATTCGTTAAAACAGATGGGCTGCCCATTAATGGCAACAATGGCGCCATAAATGGAGAGAAGGTTAATAATAGCAGCGTAAATGGAAAAACCAATGGGGTTTGGAAAAGTAACGCCGAACAGCACGCGAAAGAATTTTTAAATCAGCATCCTCAAATAAAAAAACTTCACGATTTAATTGATGGCGAAGATGTTGGTTTTAGAGGGAGTTTATGATAAATCAAGATTTCATGGTGGACATAATCAAAGGAGCATATATGGCCAAGGGTATGGGCGATCTACTCAAGCAGATGCAGAAAATGCAATCGACTATCGAAAAGATGCAGGAGGAGCTGGCTAATAAAACGGTTGAAGGCACGGCTGGCGGTGGGATGGTCAAAGTTACCGCCAATGGCCGCCAGGAAATAATCGAAATCAAAATCGATCCGGAAGTTGTCAACCCCAAAGATGTCGAAATGCTCGAAGAACTGGTTTTGGCCGCAGTAAATCAAGCCCGCGAAAAAGCCGAGAAGCTTCAACAAGAGGGGCTTTCCGGTTTGACTGCCGGTCTGCCGTTGCCGGGCTTGAAATTTTAAAACGATGTCGGAAATTCTTGACGAATTCATCAAGCAATTGACGATTCTTCCCGGGATAGGCAAAAAGAGCGCTTCTCGGATTGCTTTTTATTTATTGAAATTACCGACGAATAAGGTTGAGGAATTCGCCAATTCGATAATTAGGGCAAAAAGAAATCTAAGGCCATGCACTCGTTGCGGTAACCTTGCCGAAACCGAACTATGCGATATTTGTGCCGATCCCAGAAGGGATGGTTCGGTAGTGTGCGTTGTCGAAGAGGTATCCGATGTTACCGCGATTGAAAACGCCGGCGAATACCGCGGACATTACCATGTACTTGGAGGGGCGCTTTCGCCATTGGATGGAGTCGGGCCGGATGATATAAATATTGGGTCTCTGGAACAGCGTATTAGAAGCGGCGTGAAAGAGATAATCCTGGCGACCAATCCCAATACCGAAGGGGAAGCTACGGCGGCTTATCTGATTAATATCCTCAAACCGATGGGTGTGAAGTTGTCGCGAATTGCTCGCGGCATTCCGATGGGGGGTTTTCTGGAGTTTTCGGATAAGTCGACTTTAGGTAAGGCGATTGAAAACAGGACTGAAATAAGATAAAAGTATTTGTTGTTGTATCGGCCGGCCTATTTAAGCCCCACGACCAATAACCCACACACTATAATCGCCATTCCCACAATTCGGATAACTGGTAATGGCTCATGTAACAGCAGCGTTGAGAACAATATTACCAGTATAAAAGTAACGGCAGTAAAGGGATAGGCATAATTTAGCGGGCACCTTGATAGCGCGATCAGCCACAACAAAGTACTCGTAGTGTATAGAATTACGCCTGTAAAAACATATGGCGTAAATATAAGCTTTAAGAGCGTGAGAATCCAAGCCACATTGTATTGAATATGTATTCCTCCGGCAATAGACATCCCTTTTTTAAAAGCGACCTGGCCAAAACTGGCTGTCAAGGCTGATAGAAGTAGAATTGGTATAGCCGATTTCAAGATATTCCTCCTTTAGAATGAAATTTCGGGCTATTATTAGATTTTAAGGCGGAGCGCCAGAATTTCCTTCATGGCCCTAAAAATAACGCGGATATTTGCGCCGGTTTGTTTTCCAGTTGTTCGAGGATAGTGATGTACTCCTATCTGGCCGATACTATAACCGAGTTTTTTTGCTTTGATCAACACTTCGGCATCAACAAGAGCGCCATTGGAAACAATTTCGATTTTATCAAATAGCTCTCTTCTGTAAAGCTTGAACGCGCAATCTACGTCTTTAATTCTAAGACCAAATAGAAAAAACAAGGCGAGGTTGAACATGGCCGCATTCAGTTTGCGGATTAAGGGATCTTTTCGGTCGATTCGATAGCCGGATATGATATCATAGTCATTGGTCATTGATAATAACTTCTCCAATTCCCGAATATCGAATTGATTGTCCCCATCGGTATAAAAAACCCATGATTTTGTCGAGGCAAGAAAACCAGTTCTTAAAGCTGCCCCATAACCCCTATTAACCTGATGCGAGATTACCTCAATATTTTTATATTGTTTTGCGAGCGATTCGGCGACTTCTTTGGTACCATCCTTGCTTCCATCATTGACTATTATAATTTGATATTTATCAACTAAGGCTGGAATGACGGAAACAGCATTTTGCAATAAGCGTTGAATATTATTTTCCTCATTGTAGCAGGGGAAAAATACGGTTAGTTGGTCAAATTTGTTCACTTAAATGCTCCTGGTTCGCCTTTGTTGTTTTCGCCATCATCCAACTAATATATTTTATTATAAACTTGAAAGCAATTTGATAATGGCCAATGTAAAAGCGGCGGCCTTTTCCACAAATTGTCGGTGCTATCGTCTTATAATGAATACTCCTTCATTATCAGTCTTTATATAATGCCGCAAACAAGACGGGCTCCGAGTTATATTGGACAGCCATTAATGACGGAGTAACTCTTTCCGTCTATAAACGCAAATATCTATTGATTAAATTAGTAAATATGCTCGACCGCGTGAGCAATCTTGTCAGGGATACGGATGATAAAGCCACAAGCAACCAGGTGAAGATAAGTCTGTAGCGGGGCAGGACGATTATCGGTGTATAAAATGCTATAAAAATTAAACCGGTATATAAAAAGATGTAGTCGAATTTGCCCGCTTTTAGAAGAATCCTCGCTCCCCAAACTCCGAATATAACCGCGAAAATATAGCCGGCTATGTAGGCTATGTTACTACTTAAGGGATGGGTGGGGTCAAAAGTTAAATAGTACAAAACCCGTTTTAATGTAAGTTTAATATATCTTATCGGATCAGCTTTTATAAATTTTTTGGCTTCATCGAGAAAAAACTGGTCAATTTCGATTTCCGTTTTAGGGTAATTCAGCTCAAGATATTTTTGATACTCGGGATCGAGATTAGCCTCGCTCGTTTTAGTTTTATCCAGCCTGCTTGTTCCGGTCGACCAAGGATGGTTGCCTCTCCAGAGATTGTAACCGTACATTGTATTAAGTAAAACTGGTTTTCCCATGACTGCGGTATTTCTAATGCTCCAGGGGGCTATTGCCGCCAAAAATCCTAATCCGAGTAAAAATCCGGCCAGAACACGTTTTTTGATTATTGGTTTGGATATAACCAGACTCGCGAAACCAGCAGGGACAATGAAAGCTGCTGTCGTTTTTATTAGGGCCGCAAATCCAATTAAAGCTCCTAACCAAAAAAAGGCAGATACTCTTCCATTCAAGGATAATTTCCTCTTGAATTTAAGAAACAAGTAAAATATTGACACAACAAATGGCATCAACAATGATTCAGCCGCCGGTTTGGCGGATGTGAAAGCGAACTCGGGGAAAAAGGCATATGTTACCGCGGCAAATATACCAGCCTTATCGCCAGCTAACTGTTTTCCGAGAAAATAGCTGGGGATAATACCGAGGGCATTTATGGCCGCCTGTGTAATATAAAAAAGACGGGCCGGGTTTTGATTGAGGTAAAGAAAGAATGCCGTAAAGTAAGTATAAATCGGCGGTAAAATGGCAGTTGGCTGAAGCGGCACCAGCCCATTCCAATCCCAGGAATACCCATGACCTGTTATGATAAAATGAGCTATTTCCGCAGATTCATAATATATACCGGCTGACCATGCAGATATTTTTATTAATATTACTCTTGCGATAAAAGCCATCAGATAAGTTAGCATTAAAAATGATATTAATCTGCGTCCTGGAAAAGATTTATCAGCCATTTATAACTCGTATGTTAAAGATGAATGGATATAAACATAGCCGGTTTTTGATAATAAATTATGGGAGTTAATTACATGTCGATAACCGAGCCTATAGTTAATAAGTAACTTAATTAGAGAATGATTGCCTCCAAACCATATTCCCGGTCCTTTTTCCACGATTCCTGACGGGAATTTCGGGGTCTTATCGCCGAAAGTGTCTTCATATGGATGGAACAAGTCGCCTTCACCCTTGCGAATATAGTTAAATCCAAGGGTTATAGATGATGGTGGTGAAAACAGGTAGCGAAATTCCGAATAGAATTCATCCGCATCGGGACCAAGCCAAAAACCAAACGGCTGCCCCTCATATTGCCAATTATTGATATGGGTTACATGCGTGTATGTCCATTTGCGAACCTGCGCGTACTCCAAATGAAAATCCAGCCGCTCAGCAAACAGTTGTGATTTATAAAGCCCGGCCATAAAACCGTACTTTGATGCGCCCCCGCTAAAGACAATGAAATCATCGTCTAAAAACTCGGCGTACAAATTCAGGTTTTTAATGGGAGTGTAGGAGATATCAACTGATGCCAGCAGATTATCGTCATTATTGGGTCGCTGACGTTGAGTGATAAAAAACGGCATAAGCGGATTAATATAAGCGGTGGCATCATCATTGAAAACGACTACCTCAGTTATCCCCGCATGCAAATTATGGGCAAAACGAACGCCCAGCCTTTTGGCAGAAATATAGCGTTTACCGCTGGCGGTTAACTGCCCCGATAAGGCCATCAAATCGAACCGCCAAATATTGTAATCAATTTTATAAAACATATCAACAGGCCGAGCCAACCCCGAAAAAAGCAATCCATTCCTGTAACCGGCTTTAAATTGGATTCTATCTCTTCCGGTCTGAAGATCGATCCCCCAGAGGTTGGTTTTGATAAATGCTCTGTCGGTCTGGAATTCAAGAGAGTTTTTATCTCCAGCGATAGGGCCCTGCCAGGGAGAGGGATAAAATAATAGCGGGTCGTTTAGGAACTCACCGGTATTAGAGACTTCCGATAGATTGCGGGTACTATCAGATCTAAAGGCCGTTATTTCTTCAACAATTTCTATCTTATTTTTGATTACCGCTCTGCCCGATGCGGTCATTGATGACTGTAAGTTACTGATATTATTATCATCATTTCTAATTGCTAACCAGTTTAATTTTAGTAGAAAATCCCCTTGAAAACGAAAATCATCCTGATTGTAATTCAGCAGATGTTTTGATGGTTTGGCCAGATAATCGGCGATTGTGCGATTAAATCCGGATGCGCCCGATGTGTCCTCCGGTATGGGGTTTAAAGAGTGATAAGCATTATTGGCTATTTCCAAACGAGATAAAAGCCTTATTTTAGTTCCCAGTAGCCTGGGATCAAGAGGGTCGAACAAATCAACTAATTGGTAATCAGCAGCAAAAAGGATTTCACCCATTAAAATAAAAGCCAGGATAAATAGCGTTTTGACTTGATCTAACCGCATAACAATAAAATATCCAATTTCAATAAAGCGGTCAAGCTCAATATCTCCGCCCAAAGGAAATCAGGTAGTCCGATTCAAAAATAGGCCTTATAAGATAAGTTCTTGATTATTTTTATGAACCAACCTATTCTATCTCGGTATAAGTAATTTTGGAATATTAGTTTCTTTAAAAATAAACGAACTGCGGTAAAAGGAGTTGTGAATGGTTGAAGCTAAAGGCCTATGCATGAATTATGGCACTACCCGGGCCTTAATCGATGCCTCATTCACCGCGCCGGATAATCAGGTGATGGGACTATTGGGACCCAACGGCGCCGGGAAAACGACATGCATGAAGATTATAACAACCCAGATGGTCCCAACTTCGGGCACGGCGATGGTCTGCGGATTGGATATCCTTAACCACGCCGAAGAAGTCCGCCAAAAAATCGGATACCTTCCCGAAACCGCTCCTGTCTACAATGATATGGAGGTGGTCGAATATCTCGAATTTGTTGGTAAAGGACGCGGCCTTGATAACGCTAATCTAAAAAATCGGATCGATTGGGTCGTTACTTCATGCAAGCTTAAAGACGTTTATCGCCGTCCAGTTGGCGAATTGTCGCGAGGGTACCGTCAGAGAGTCGGTTTGGCGCAAGCCTTAATCCACGATCCCGATGTATTAATTCTCGATGAACCGACATCCGGATTAGACCCACTTCAGATTATCAGTATCAGACAGCTAATTAAAGACCTTTCGGCAAAAAAAACGATTATTTTTTCAACCCATATTTTACAAGAAGTTGAAGCCATTTCCGATAAAATCGTTATTATCAATGAGGGGAAAATTATCGCCGATGGCACGCCGGATCAACTTCGACTCATGGCCAACGAAGAACCCGGTTTCTTCATCGAAGTTAAAGCTTCACGGGGCGAAATCGAAAACAATCTCAAAGACAGCGATGGCGGATTCGATGTCAATTTCGTGGCCGACAAGGGGGATTTTAGTCGGTTTTATGTTGCCGGTAAGGACCCGGAAGAAATCTGGAATAAAGTGTCATCCAAAATCAAATCTTCAGGCTGGCTTATCAAGGAGTTTACTCCCACCAAACCCAGTCTTGAACAGGCTTTTATCCAGTTGACCAAAGAAAGTAGGGCCAATTGAAAAACATAAAGACAATATTCGCTCGCGAATTCGCGGCCTACTTCAATGCTCCAATCGCCTACATATTCATCGTTGTATTTTTGGCTGTGAATAGCGGTCTATTTATGACCTCGTTCTTTTTATCTGGAACTGCCGACATGCGCGGCTTTTTCAGCCTGTTGCCGATTACGTTAATTGTATTCATTCCGGCCATAACCATGCGCTTGTGGTCAGAGGATTCCAAAAGCGGTACAATCGCGCTTTTGCATTCTTTCCCGATGTCGGCGATGGAATTGGTTCTCGGTAAATTTGTCGCCAGTTTCTTGTTTTACCTGATTGCCCTCGCCGGAACATTAATTATCCCTATTATGATAGTATTTTTGGGCCGCCCTGATTTAGGGCCGATAATAGGGGGTTATTTTGGCTCGGCGTTGTTGGGCGCGTTTTATCTGGCAATTGGGATATTTATCTCAGGATTGTTTAAAGATCAGATTATAGCGTTTATTTTGGGGATGGTTGCCTGTTTTGTTTTCTACATGGTCGGCACCGATTATATCGCGATTGTGCTCGATGGTTGGATCGGTGGGCTTGGTACTCTTCTAAACGGCGCTATCGGAACCGCCAACCATTTCGCTTCAATTGAACGAGGGGTTATCGATATTCGCGATATAATCTATTTCCTCTCGTACACGATATTGTTTTTGTGGCTGAATTCCGTAACTGTTGAACAGATTATGCGTCGTTTAGCCGACAAGAAATTTACGATAAATGCCTTGGCTGGCCTGGCGGTTATTTTCATGCTGAATCTGGTGATTGGAAACATGCATCTGGGACGTTTCGATTTAACATCCGGCGGGATGTATACGGTGAGCCCTGCCGCCAAGAATATCCTTCGCAAACTTAAAGACGCGCCGATTACCGTGAAATTCTATGTTTCTCCAAAAGATAAAATGCCGGCTGCCATGAAAACCATGGAGCAGGACGTTACCGATATCTTACGCGAATTTGAAATGGTGTCAAAACGGTTTAAATATGAGGTCGTTGATCCAACTACAGATGTCGACATGGCGAAAACGCTTCAGAATAAGGGAATAAATCCGTTTGATACAAGGTCGGTGGAGAAAGACGCTTTTAACATAAAACGAATTTATTCGGCAATCGCGATTTCGTATCTGGATAAGCCGGAGGAAGTGATTCCTCAAGTAGTACCACAGAACATTTCGAATCTCGAATATGAAATACTTTCTCGGATATACCGAATGACCATGCCCTCGAAACCGAAAGTAGTCCTGGTGGCGCCTTTCTCCGAATCCAATATGGATCCCCGGCAACGGCAGATGATGATGCAGATGGGGCGTAACATGCCCGAAAAAGAGGATCACTTTAAAAACGTGACTCAAATGCTCCAAAACGAAAACTACGATGTCATCAGATGCGAATTAACCGAACAGGATCCTCTACCGCCAACCTTCGATATGCTGATTGTAATATCGCCGGAAAATCTATCCGAGCGGGCAAAATACGAGATTAACAAAGCGGTGATTTCCGGCAAAAATGTCATAATAGCGGCTCAAAATTATAAATTCAGCTATATGCCCCAGCCCGGTATGGGTATTCAGGTGATGCCGCAAAAGCAGCAACATGGTCTGAATACGCTTCTGGAAAAGTATGGTCTGGGTATGTCCAACAACATACTGATGGATGAGAGCCAGGAAGTATTATCGATACCGGTACGACAGAATATTGGCGGCTTTTTACCGATGACGGTCGAACAACCAGTTAAGCTTCCGATGCAAATCAAAGTGACCGATCAGGGGATGAATAATAAGCTTTCGATTACTGGGCGTTTGGGTAGCATCCTCTATTTATGGGGTTCAGCGTTAAGTTATGACAAATCGAAATTATCGCAGATGGGTTTGGAATCGGAGGTGCTTTTAAACTCGTCCGCAAAATCGTGGGAAATCGCGGCCTCCGGAGGGATGATATCGGGAGATGATATCGATCCTCGCAAACAGAAAATAATCGGTTCGCAGCCCCTGGGCGTATTAGTGCGCGGACAATTCCCGGATGCCTATCCGAATATGGCTCCACCAAAATGGCCTGGTGATACTACCATGATGCAGCCATCGATGCCGATAATCGAAAAGAAGCCGGGCAAGCTGATCATAATCGGATGCGGCGAAATGTTTACGGATCAGGTTGTCGGGGCTTTCGATAACGCGATGTTGATGTTGAACTCGGTCGATGCGTTGCTTTTAGGCGATGATTTAATCAACGTTCGTTCCAAGATGGTAAGCGAACGATACATCAAAGAAACCTCAGCGACTGCCAAGATGTTCTGGCGATTCCTTGTTATAATTCTGATTCCGGCGATTTTAGTCGTAATCGGAATCATGCGCTATATGATGCGACGCCAGCGGCGGGAAACATATCAGCGGCTTTTAGAGCAGGCGCAATAAGGGAGGATTTATGAAAAATAAAAACTTCTTGATACTGATAGCCGTTCTGGTGGTTCTGGTTCTTATTTATGTTGTTCAGCAATTTGCCACCGGAAGAAAATCACTTAGCGAAACCGAGCAGACCATTTACCCGAATCTGGATTCAACTGCGGTAAAATATGTTAAAGTGTTCAAGCGCGACTACCCCGATTCGGGGGCGGTTTTTGCCCGTCAGGATACAGGCTGGATAGTAACATCCCATTTTGACGCCCCGGCGAAAAGCGCCGATGTATGGAAATTGATTAGTGACATTAAGGCATTAACCGGCGAGGTTCGCTCGACCAGTTCGGAATTGCTGTCCGATTTCGACCTGACCGATTCGTTGGCTCTTAATATAATACTTCTTAACGAGAATTCATCTCCTCTTGCTCATATGCTGGTCGGTAAGGGTCTGGCCGGATCCGGACGGTCAAGTTTTATCCGTAAGAACGGCGATAATACTGTGTATAAGGCCAGCGAAAATTTCTTATCCAGATTTTCATTGTGGGATGCCAAGCCTTATACCAGAATCCCGATAAATAGAATTGTTGATCTCAAGATAGCCAGTATCGCGGTGGATAGTATGCGTTCGCTTCAAATTATAACCAAAGGCAAAACCTATCTGTTTGAAAGGCAGCAACAATCTATTGGAGATTCAACCACGCCGCCGCAATATTCATGGGTGCAGACAGAGCCGACAAAAGGCAAGGCCCTGGAAGATAGGGATATTGGCGGAATTGCCAGCAGGCTTTGTTCGATGTCGGGGACTGATTTGCTTCGCTCGGATAATCCGGCCGCGTTTGGATTGGACAAACCGCAATATCAGGCTAATGTAATGTTCAACGGGGGCGGTAAAATCTCATATATTTTTGGCGCGATTGCCGATACGGTTTCTAAAATGCATTACATGGTAGTCGACACCAAGCCATTTATCTATAAGGTAAGCGATCCAGTAGTCCAGGGATTATTTGAAAATCCATTTAAACCCAAGGAATCGCCTAAAAAATAGATAAGCTCGTTTTCACGATTTGTAGCCGTCGGATTTGGTCAGGATTCGGCGGCTTTTTTATCTTAGGGCATTTTGAAAACATGCCCATCGCGACTAAAAACGGATTGACCCGGCGCATAAAATCGATATAATATAGCACCTATGAGAATCATCGCGGCGATTTTGCTTGTTTTGAGCGTTCATGTCAGGGCCGAAATCATTCGAGTTGTCGTTAACTTGCCCGAAGCAGTCTCTATTGCTGCCAACAAAAATATTTATCCCGATATACAGGTAGCTATTAATAAAGCTCAAGATGGCGATACGATTGTTATTGGGGCCGGCACATATAGCGCCAACGCCACGCTTTTTATAGAAAATCTTTGCGGCAACTGCCAGGACCATCGAACCAAAGTGCAGGCCAGTCGGGGATTTCTAATCGAAAATAAAGCTTTAACAATTATTGGAAGCGGGCGAGATTCCACTATTCTTGTTACCGGGGCAGGTTATGGCGTATTATTTATCAATTCACAGGGCTCACAAATCAGTAATCTCAAGATTACCGGCGGCCATCGGGATAAAGATGGCAATGCCACCGATGCGGCCATAGTCGCCAGAGATTCAAAGGTGGCGATTTTCAATTGCCTGATTGCCGATAATACCGATCGTCCTGATAGCTTGGTTGTTGGAATCGGCGGTATATTTGGAAGGGAAGGGGCGGAACTGGAAATCCGCGATAATCTCATAAAGAACAACGGTTGGGATGGAATCGCGTTATACCGGGGCGCGACAGCCGTAATTCACGATAATGTCATTGATGGCGGCAGGGGCGCGGGTATCGGAATCACCTGGGATGCGGCAGCATTGGTGTATCGGAATATCGTTAAAAATTATTGGAAAGGGATCGGAGCTTTTGGGGCAACGCGAGTGGTTGCCAGCAATAATCTGGTTGCCGATAATCTTGGCTGGGGCATAATAGCTACCGGAAGCGCCTACATGGATGTTACCAATAATGTCGTCAAGCACAATGGGAATTGCGGTTTAGCGATATGGTCGGATAGCGCCAGCGGCCGATTCGCCAATAATATCGTGATTAACAACGGCTGGCGCGACGAGTGGGTTTGTCCGCAGGTCGGTTTTTGGAATTACGGGTATCCTGATAGATTCATAATTTCGCACAATGATATATTCAATAATTCCGCCGGCCAATATCGCGATATGCCCGATCAGACAGACAGACAGGGCAACATCTCTCTCGATCCGCTATTTGTGGGCGATAACGATTACCATCTGGCGGATAAATCCCCCTGCCGTGATGCCGGGGATGAAGGAATTACCGATAACGATGGTTCGCGATCCGATATGGGATTATATGGAGGACCAAGAAGCTGGTGATTTTATCCATGAAAGGTTTTTTAATTTTCAAAAGAAATTTCGATTATTTCGAATCTTCGGGGATTGTACATGGCTAATATTCATCCAACAGCTATAGTTGCCAATCCGAGGCTTATACCCGAGAGTGTCGTTGTAGGGCCATACGCCATTATCGAAGATGACGTGATTCTAGGTGAAAATATCTGGATAGATTCTCATGTTTCGATTAAAGCGGGAACTCGAATCGGCCCTGGAACAAAAATATTTCATTCGGCGGCAGTCGGCGGTCCGCCGCAGGATTTAAAGTTCGCTGGCGAGAAGACGGAATTGATAATAGGCGCGAATTGCAAAATCAGGGAATTTGCCACTTTAAACCGCGGCACAATCGCTAATGGCAGATCTGAACTTGGCGACAATTGTCTGATGATGGCTTATTCGCATCTGGCGCATGATTGTATTGTCGGGAATAATGTGATTCTGGCCAATACTGTTGAGATGGGCGGTCATGTCGAAATTCAGGATTACGCTATTATCGGCGGCGGAAGTTTGGTTCATCAATTTTGTCGGATTGGAGCGCATGCGATGATTGGCGGCGGATTCAAGGTAAGCCAGGATATCATTCCTTATAGTTTGAATGGCGGCTATCCGATTCGCTGTATGGGCGTAAATATTATCGGCTTACAAAGACGCGGTTTTTCCGAACATACTATACTCAATATCAAGAAAGCCTTTTATTTCCTTCTTAGCTGTAAGCTTAAAACCACCGATGCCGTTAAAAAGATCGAAAGCGAAATTGAACCGATTCCGGAAATTAAGCTAATCGTTGATTTTATAAAAACCTCGGAACGCGGAGTTACCAAACGGTAATCTTATCAGTCCCGGCGCGGTTATTGAAGACAATCCGATAACAATATGCAAAACGTTTTAATCGTTGCCGGCGAAGTATCCGGCGATTTGCTGGGGGCGGGACTGGTAAGAGAATTCGCGGCAATCAATCCTGATGTAAAATTTTTCGGATTTGGGGGCGATAGAATGGCCGCGGCTGGCGTTGAACTGGTTTATCATGTAAAGCAGCTGGCCATTTTCGGTATTTGGGAAGCGGTTAAAAACTATCGTTACATCAAGAATATCCAACGACAGATTCTGAAAGTTATAGAAGAACGTAAACCATCGATGGCGATATTGATCGACTACCCCGGTTTCAACCTGAATCTTGCCCCTAAATTAAAAGCGATGGGGATTTCAGTATTCTACTATGTTAGCCCGCAGATTTGGGCCTGGGGAGCGGGGAGAATCAGAAAAATCAAGAAGAATGTCGACCTGATGGCCGTGCTGTTCGATTTTGAAAAAGGTATCTACGATAGAGCCGGGGTTCCGGCTGTTTGGGTCGGTCATCCGATGGTCGATGAAATCGTAGTTAATAGTCGCGAATCGGTATTTCGCGAGAAAAATGATCTTGAAGATAGGGATATTGTTATCGGCCTTTTCCCCGGATCGCGGCAATCCGAAGTCAGTCGTTTGCTTCCAGATATGCTCCAAGCAGTATCGCTTATCCGACGGCGTTTCCCCGCGATAAAGGCTTTAATTGCCAAATCCGATTCGCTCGATGAGTCATTATATCAATCGATTTTTGATGGTGAACGGCTTTTCGTGCCTTTTAATAAAAGCACGAATTACGAATTGATGGCGTATTCTAAACTATGCCTGGTTTGCTCCGGAACGGCCACGCTTGAATGCGGAGTAATCGGAACTCCGTTGTTAATCTTATATAAAACCTCATTTATAACCTACGTAATAGCCAGATGGCTGATTAAAATCAAATACATCGGCCTGGTGAATATAATATCCCGCCGATTGATAGCGCCCGAATTGATACAACGTCGCTGTAATCCTAAAAATATCGCCAATCACGCTTTGATGTTTTTAGAAAATTCCGCTAAATACCAAACCGCCAAAACCGAACTGGCCAATCTGAGAAATCATATCGGGAAAACCGGAGCCTCCCGCAATGTGGCCGCGGCTGCCGCCGGGCTGTACAATGGTATCCAGAGGCGTGAGAGTTGATGAAGTAGTCATATGTTTTTACTTTATCAAATAGGCATGGCGATAATAATTCTACTGGCAACGCCAATATTATTTTACAAAGGTATTTTTGGGAGTCGTGGTTTTTCCGAGCGGTTTGGTCACTGGAATTATAAATCTTCATCCGGAAAAGTTGTTTGGTTTCATGCGGCATCGATGGGCGAACTGAAAGCGATTGCCGCGATAATTCCAATTCTAAGACAACAGTATCCCTCTATAAAGCCGGTGATTACGACAATCACCAAAACTGGGTGGGAAAAGGCCAAGAGCCTTGATCTCGGGGCCGATGTATTTTTTGCGCCGCTTGATCTTGATTTTGCCGTAAAGAAAGCGATACGCCTGATTAAACCTTCGCTGTTAGTGCTGGTTGAGACGGAAATCTGGCCCATCATGATAAAAAATGTACATGCCGAAGGAATCCCAATCGTGATTGCTAACGCGCGCCTATCCCTGAAATCATCTGGCAACTACAAATACGTGCGGCCTTTCATGAAATTGATTCTTGGCAAAATCGATTTTATCATGGCTCAAAGCGGTGAGGATGCGCAAAGATTTATCGCCCTTGGCACCCCAGAAAAACGAGTAGAGATTTATGGGAATATTAAATTTGATCAAGCAGCGAATCCAATAAACGGACAGATTTCTGGCGATCTGGAATCCTATTTGTGTAAAACGAACAGCTTTGTATTCGTTGCCGGGTCGGTTCGCGAAAAAGAAATAGAGACGATTGTTGAGGCCGTATCGGCCGCGAGTAAGGAGCGAAACAACTTTATTGCCATTATCGCGGTTCGTCACTTGAAAAATATCGGCCGGCTCGAAAGCGCCTTAAAAAAATCAGGCTTGCAGTATTTAAGGCGAAAAGAACTGGAGTATACTCTTGACCCAGCCAAAACCGCGAATATCCTGGTATTGGACACAATGGGTGAGCTGGGTGGGCTATATGGTAGAGCAAACCTGTCGTTTGTGGGTGGGTCATTAGTGCCCATTGGCGGCCACGACCCGTTGGAACCGGCCGCGGCAGGGTGCGCCGTCTGTTTTGGCCCGCACATGGAAAATAGCCGGTCGGCATCGCGGCAATTGCTTGAAACGGGCGGAGCCAGACAAATCGCTAACGGCCAGCAATTGAGCGATCTGATCGCCCTATTGTCGCAAAATCGCCAACTCGCCCAATCGATGGGCGACAGGGCTCGGCAGATGGTATTAAAAAATTCCGGCGTGGCCAGTCGTATTGTAACAAAGATATCCGAGTATCTCTAAAATGATTTTCATGTCGCGCATTTTGCTTTTTCCTTTAACGACTCTTTATGCCGTCATAATCGTTATCTGGGAATTATACTGGCGGATCGTTCCCGGGTTAAAACTTCCCTGCAAGGTGATTTCGGTCGGGAATATAGTGGCCGGTGGTACCGGTAAAACGCCGCTGGTTATTTATATCGCTAAATTGGCAGTGAAAGCGGGATTGAAAACGGCAGTAGTCGCGCGTGGTTACAAGCGTCGCGAAAAAGGAATTATTGAAGTCGGTGATAATTCTGGTTGGGAAAAGGTTGGCGATGAGCCCCTGGAGGTATTTCGCGCCGTGCCCGGTATCAGAGTTTATGTAAGTAAATCGAAAACCGAGGCAGCCAGGCAGGCCGCCGCTGATGGAGCTGAGATTATAATTGTCGACGATGGTTTCCAGCATCGCAAACTTGCCCGCGATATCGATATTGTTTGTTTGGATAGTAAAAAGCCTTTTGGCCCGGGGTGGTTGTTGCCTTCCGGAAGACTCCGCGAACCGAAATTCGCGCTTAGACGAGCCGACGCCTTGATATTTACATCTTTTGAAAAGGACAATAGTATTATCGATAACATGATTAAACCAAGCGAGAATAAAATATTTTATTCTAATTCAAAAATCGCGCATTTTAATAAACTGGATGGCGGTTCCGTAATCGAATGTGATGTTGTTGGCCAACAGAAAACGATCGCCTTTTGCGGTTTGGCCAACCCGGAAAAATTCCGCCATAGTTTGGCCAAAACTGGAATAGTCCCGCAGATATTCAAATATTATGATGATCATCACCGCTATTCGCAGTTCGATATCGAAATGCTTACCGCGATGGTAAAACATGAACAGGCAGATTGTCTTATCACTACTCGCAAGGATGCTGTCAAGCTTGATTCTATTGCTTTCGGAGATGTTCCAGTGTATTATGCATTGATTGATATTACGGTCAGCGACGAGACCGAATTTAGAAAAATGATCGGGCTATGAATAAATCATTCGACATAATAGTAATTGGCACAGGTATCGCCGGCTTGATGTATGCATTAAAGACGGCAAAACTAGGAAAAATCGCCGTTATCACTAAAAAAGGCGGCATGGATACATCTACGAATTACGCCCAGGGCGGGATAGCATCAGTTTTAAGCAGAACTGATAATTTCGCGAATCATATTCATGATACCCTTGTGGCTGGATGCGGAATTTGCGATAAAAAAGTGGTCGAAAAAATTATCAGGCTGGGACCAAAATATATAAATGAATTAGCCGAAATAGGGGTAGTATTCACAAAACATCGGGGGCAATACGAACTGGGCCGCGAAGGCGGCCATTCGCACAATCGTGTCGTCCATTCGGCCGATCATACCGGAAGAAATATCGAAAAAGCTCTGATTGAGTCAGTGAGAAATCATAGAAATATAGAACTATTCGAAGAACATACCGCAATTGATTTAATCACAGAGTACCACTTTTCGGGCTTTACTCCCAAAAGCGGCCCGACCTGTTTCGGTATTTATGTTTACGATAATAAGCGGATGAAAGTCGATGCTTTCGCGGCGCGTTTAGTTGTTATGGCTACCGGCGGCGCCGGACAAACCTATAAGCATACGACGAACCCAGCTATCGCAACTGGAGACGGCGTGGCGATGGCTTACCGGTCCGGGGCACGAATCGGTAATCTTGAATTCGTGCAGTTCCATCCGACAAGCTTGTACACACCCGATCACGAACCATTTCTGATTACCGAAGCGGTTCGGGGCGAGGGCGGCAAACTTATCAATCAAAATGGGTATCGGTTCATGGAAAATTCTCATCCAATGGCTGAACTGGCTCCGCGCGATATAGTGGCTCGCGCGATTGATATGGAACTGAAAGATACCGGTAATAAATGCGTATATCTCGATATTACCCATCGAGGCAAAACCTTTATCGAACGGCGATTCCCGACTATCGTTAAGACCTGTCGCGCCCGAGGAATTGACCCGGTCAAGCAACCGATCCCAGTTGTTCCAGCGGCGCACTATTTCTGTGGCGGAGTGATTACCGATATTCATGGACGAACATCGATAAAACGTTTGCTGGCCGCGGGCGAAGTCGCCTGTACCGGCATGCATGGCGCCAATCGACTGGCCTCAAATTCGCTTCTGGAGGCGGTGGCTTTTGCCGATTTCGGTTCGGCCTGGACAATCGCCAACTGGTCAAAATTGAAAGCGAAAAAAATAGTCCAGCCGCCTGCCTGGGATGAGTCCGGCGTATTTGACCATCGGGAATGGGTACTGGTCTCGCACGACCTACAGGAAATCCGCCAACTGATGTGGGATTATGTCGGAATCGTGCGCTCGAACAATCGTCTTAAAATCGCTCTCGATAGATGCGCTATCATGCGTAAACAAATAAAATCGTTTTATAAAAATAATCCGGTGCGCCTCGAAGTATTGGAATTACGTAACATATCAGAGGTCGCCTATATCCTGATTCAATCGGCATTATCGCGTAAAGAATCGCGGGGTCTGCATTACAATCTCGATTATCCACGCACCGATGATAGACGATTCAAGAAGAACACCATTATCCAAAGGAAATTTTCCGCTAATGGCTGATAAAATTATCATCCTCGATTTCGGTTCGCAATATTCGCAGCTTATCGCGCGTAGAATCCGCGAACACAAAGTATTTTCTGAACTGGTGCGATTCGATTCGCCGATTCCTAAACCCGAACCGCAACTTAAAGGAATTATCCTTTCCGGTGGACCTTCCTCGGTGCACGATACAAACGCCCCCCGGCTTAATAGAAAGTGGCTGGATTTGGGAGTACCTATATTGGGTATCTGCTATGGCCTTCAGTTATTGGCGTATAATCTGGGTGGCAAAGTCAGCCGAGCCAAGAATCGCGAATACGGCCCGGCCAATCTCAAGCTGTATAGAACGAAATCGCCGATTACCAAAGACCTGCCGCCGCAATCTCTGGTTTGGATGAGCCATGGCGATTCGGTGAACAAACTGCCAAAAGGTTTCGCGCCTGTCGCTTCGACCGATACTCTGAAATACGCGATTATCGAAAACCGCGCCAAAGAAATCTACGCATTGCAATTTCATCCGGAGGTGGCCCACACCCGTTATGGCGAGAAGATAATCGGAAATTTCCTGTTTAGTATCTGCGGCTGTAAAGCCAATTGGACAGCGGCGGCTTTTATAGACAGTCATGTGAAACAACTCAAATCGCAACTTGGCGGCAAGAAAGTAATCTGCGCTTTATCTGGCGGCGTGGATTCCTCGGTGACAGCGGCGCTATTAAATAAAGCTATCGGGAAAAATCTTACCTGCGTTTTTATAGATAACGGGCTTCTGCGCCACAACGAAGCGGCCGAAGTGATGAAATCCTATCGCAAGCTGAATTTGAATATCAAGCATATCGACGCTTCCGATTTATTTTTAAGCCGACTTAAAGGCGTGGCCGATCCGGAGCGCAAACGCAAGATAATCGGGCGCACTTTTATTGAACTGTTTTCACGCGAATCGAAAAGGCTGGGCAAAATCGAATATTTAGCCCAGGGGACGCTCTACCCCGACCTAATCGAATCAGTGTCGTTCAAAGGACCATCGGCGACGATAAAATCGCATCATAATGTTGGCGGGTTGCCCAAACGGATGCATCTGAAATTAGTGGAGCCGTTAAAAGAGCTGTTCAAGGATGAAGTCCGGGCGGTCGGTTTGAAATTGGGATTGCCCGAACATCTGATAAGGCGCCATCCGTTCCCCGGGCCGGGATTGGCTGTGCGTATTATCGGGGCGGTGACCAAAGAACGCATTCAATTACTGGCGAAAGCCGATAAGATATTTATCGATGAACTTCAGGCCAGCGGGTTATATCATAAAACCTGGCAGGCGTTCTGTGTGTTGTTGCCGGTGAAAAGTGTCGGTGTGATGGGGGATGAGCGCACCTACGAAAATGTGGTGGCGCTCCGAGCGGTGACCTCCCAGGATGCCATGACCGCCGATTGGGCGCGCTTGCCCGATGATTTTTTAGCGCGGGTATCGAATCGCATTATCAACGAAGTGCGCGGCATCAATCGCGTAGTGTACGATATCTCATCCAAACCACCGGCGACGATTGAATGGGAATAAAATTTTAGGCTTATAATATCAGGAACAGTGAGTACCTGATCTATTCATTAAACTTCCTTAATAATCCTGGATTCCGGATCGCGTCCAGAATGACATCCTATGGATGTTCGCGTAGGGGCGAGTTACATTCGCCCCACATCAATCACGCCACCGTTATCTTGAACTTGCACCGCTGTCCGCCGCGAAGCACCGAATCAACCAGTTCGACTTCCACCGGCTGACCCAGATACATCTCATGCATCTGCTTTACATAACCGACCGAACAGATACAATAAGTCGGCGATAACCCTTCCGGTTTGCTTTCCACCAGCGTACAGAGACATTTGCCGGCGTCGGCTTCTTTGCCGGTTTCGGCGGCATACATATACTGGAAATAGATGGTTTTGCCATCGACGGTGTAGGAGCCATCGGTGACCTTTTCGTTGATCCACTTTGTGAATCGTTCGAACCCAACCGGCTTGATTTCCTGACCGGTGTCTTTTATCCAGGTGAGATAACAGGATTTACCGTTTGCCATCATGATTTTATTCCGAGTGGCCTCATCGAGATTGGCGTCGAATATGTCGAAAAAACGTCTCAACCATCCTTCGGCGAATTCCATCCGTTGGGTGTCTCGTGATTTTGTCGCCACCTTAGTCGTATCGCTCACGACCTCTTCTCCCATCACGTCTGTCAATCCGGCCAGCATCGCGCCAACACACGAGCAGGCGCACAATTTTCCGGCTTTAGATAAAAATTCCCGCCGGGGTGATATGTTATCCATGATTAGCTCCTTTCGCCTATTTATTAAATACGATTACCGCATTATAGAGTTGCCGATAAATAAATTCAACTTGTAATCCTTCATTTCGGTTAATAAAATAGGAAAACGGCAAATACTACGGAATAAAATAATTCTAAGGAGTGAATATGCCAAAACAGAAAGTCGCCATCGATGATATCCTGAAACTTAAATTCGTGCGCTCGGTGACCCTATCTCCCGATGAAACCCAAATCATGTTCGTGGTCGAAACTATCGCATCCGATAAAAAGAAATATCATTCCCACATATACATGATCGATACCGACGGCCAGAACTTACGCCAATTCACGTTCGGCGAAGTCAGCGATTCCGGCCCTGTATTTTCGCCGGATGGCAAATGGATACTGTTCGTATCCAAGCGCGGCGAAAAGAAAGGTATCTACAAGATGCCGACATCAGGCGGCGAATCGGCCTTACTGGTCGAGGGCGATGGTTCGTTTTCGGAAATAGCCGTTTCTCCAAACAGTAAACAATTTCTCTGCGTTTTCAAAAAGAATGATGAAGTTCCCAAAGATAAGGATGGTAAAAAGGAAGAGCCGGTATTTCGCCATATCACGAAGAAATTTTATAAGCTCGATAATATGGGATATGTCCCGCAAGACCAGGGGCACATTTACCTGTACGATATCGAAACCGGCAAAGGTAAAAAGATTATCAATACCAAAAACGGCGAGCGAACGCCGGTCTGGTTTTCTGATAACAAGCGATTCGCTTATATAACCAATATCAATCCCGATCCCGATGAAGAATCACTCCGTGATGAAATCTTTGTCGCCTCAATAGTGGGCGGCAAACCTCGCAGGCTGGATAAACCGGCTGGTCCGGCGATGGCGCTGACGATTTCGCCAAATAACAAAGAAATCGCTTACATTGGCCATGCCAATCCCAACGATGCCTGGGGCGTCACTAATTTCCATGTCTGGAAAATCCCGGTATCTGACGGCAAGGCGATTGACTTGACACCTAAACTTGACCGGATGACCATGGACATGACCATTTCCGATTTGGCCGAATCGGACGAAATCGTAAAGCCGACCTGGTCGGTCGATGGGAAATCGATTTATTTCCAGGTGGCCGATACCGGAGCATCGCATCTGCGTATGGTACCTTCAAAAGGCGGGCCGATAAAAACCATCATCGGCGGCAAACTTCACCTGGCGATGGCGGCGTTCGGGATGAAAAAGAAAATCGTGGTTGCGGTAATTGCCGATTCAACGAAGCCAGCCGAAATATTTTTAGCCAATCTTACAGAACGAGCAAAACCAAAACAACTTACCAAGCTCAATGGCGATTATGTAAAGCAAACCGATATCCGGATGCCGGAGGAAGTTATCGTAAAAGGCCATGATGGCTATCCGATCCATGCCTGGATACTTAAGCCGCCCGATTTTTCGCCTAATAAAAAATATCCGTCGATACTTGAAATTCATGGCGGGCCGCGCGTTCAATATGGTTTCACTTTTTTCCATGAGATGCAATACTTCGCCGCTAAAGGTTATATCGTGTACTACGGCAATCCGCGCGGCGGACAGGGGTATGGTGAAAAGCACGCCGAATGCATTGTCGACGGCTGGGGCACGGTCGATTATGAAGATTGCATGTCGCTGGCGAAATTCATGGCGAATCAGCGCTATATCGATAAAAAGCGGATGGGGGTTACCGGCGGAAGCTACGGCGGCTACATGACCAACTGGATTGTGGGACATACGAACATGTTCGCGGCGGCGGTTACTCAGCGATCGGTGACAAATATCATCTCGTTTTTCGGCTCATCGGATATTGGATTTTCGTTCGATCGAGAAATTAGCGGTACTTTCTGGAATAATCTCGACCGTTGGTGGGAGATGTCGCCAATCAGCCATGTAAAAAATATCCGGACGCCGCTCTTGATATCCCATTCTGAAAACGATTTGCGCTGCCCAATCGAGCAGGGAGAGCAGTTATTTATCGCGCTTAAAAAACTCGGTCGTAAAGTCGAGATGGTGCGTTTCCCCGGAGAACCTCACGGATTATCGCGCTGCGGCCGCCCCGATAGGCGAATCGCCCGCCTGGATTGGATAGTCAGGTGGTTCGATAAATATCTGAAGCGGAAATAGCGATAGTTATATATCAAATAAAAGGCGACCCGTTTATATCGAGCGCCTTTATATTTCAATAATATGAATTGACTAGGTGATTTCTTTCAATCCTTTGAGGGTACTAAGAAATGCCATATAATCCGCGTAATCGAATAAAATAAAACCCACACATTTAACATACTGGGAGTTTTTAAGGAACAATAAGGTTTCCGCGAGCATCAATCTTCCACATTCATCGATAGGAAATCTTCCCACGCCGGTACCCAGCGCCGGAAAATCTATGGAATTCAATCGCAGTTTTTCAGCCTGCTTAAGGCTGTTTAATGTCGCTGATCTGATGTATTCGCCACTGGTACGAAGGTCCTGTCCCATAACGGCGGCGTGGATCACATATTTGGTAGTTAGTTTTCCGGCGGTTGTCGCCACCGCTTGTCCGATTTCAATCGGGCCGCGCTTGATCGCTTCATCTTCGATTACTTGCCCACCGCGTGCCTTAATCGCGCCGGCGACTCCTCCGCCCATCCAGAGATGGTTATTGGCGGCATTAACTATCGCCTGGGCTTTGGAGTCACAGATGTCTCCCTTGACGCAGTAGATTTTTTTGCCGTCGAATTCCAGCAAGTTGTCGAACGATTCATTTCCCATTTGATATCATCCCCTGTTTATTTAACGAGTCGGAAATCGTATCATTTTTCGACAGACGCAACGGCTTATAAAGCGTTCTCGTCAGAAATACCACACCGAGCCCGACAAGTATTCCCAGTAATGCGCCTCCCAGTAAATCGGATGGGTAATGCTTGCCGAGATACATCCTTGAAATACAAACCACTACTGCCAGTGTCCAGAGAAACGGGTTAAGCTTTTTATAAAATCGGGTTAAAACAAAAGCCACCACAACCGAATTAGCGGCGTGGTTGGAAGGAAATCCATACCTGCCGCCGCATCCGACTATCATACGCAAATCGGAAATAGTGTGACAAGGACGGGGCCTGCAAACTAATTTCTTGATGACATCGGCGCTGATTATATCGGCCAATGCCAGGCCGATTATTGTAGCTGCAGCGATAACCAACCCCTTTTTGTGGTCTATCCAAATAATTGTTGCCAGAATAACGGCCAATACGCTTAGCAAAAACTGATTCATTGTAATTGTCTTAAAAAAAACGTCAAAAGCGGGATTTGCTATCGCGCCATTAAAAAAACGAAGTATCGCCAAATCGAGATTTGCCAGCATAAGCTTCCTTTCGCCGTAATTATCATAGCATTATAAAGGGTGAAATTCAATATAATTGAAGTCGTAATTATCAGCTATTGGTAAGGTATAAAATTGATTCTTCGCGGGGGCGAAGTAGAGAGCGAGTGGAATAACCAATAGGGGCGTATGGCGATACGCCCCTACGATGAACGACAAGTAATATTGTGTTAAATTAAGATTTATTATTTATCACATCCAAGGCGGCACTTCCTACAAAAATAAATTCCGAATTGCCTGAACTTGCCGGACTAAATCTCAGGCGGTTTCATTCCGTACTGAGTCCATTCTTCACGCGATGGCCCCATGATTCCCGGGACTTTAAGGCCAGCCTGGCGCATCAGTACGGTCATCTGACCGCGGTGATGAATCTCATGGTCGATAAGAATCCGAAGCGTCAGTCCGCGCGGCCATTTTTCGCCATACATCTCATCGACTATTTTAAGAGTGTCATCATTCCAGCTTTTGGATACCTCTTCCAATAATGATGCAGATGCGGTATCATACGCCTTTTTTATTTCGGCGGCCGTTTTCGGAAGGGGGTCTTCGGCGCCGACGCCTTTGATATTAAGGCCGACATGTCCCATCATCTCTGGTATTGCCGTTGCCAGATGCCAGGCTATCCGCCCCAGCGTGCGGTCATCCTTGCTGACAGCTTGAGCCAGCGACTTGTCTGTCAATTCCGCCAGCGCTTTACTGGTGCTTTCCGAGCAATTCTTCCAGGCTTTTTTGAAACCTTCGATTGTCGTGAACATCTGTTCTCCTTCGGATAGGTTTGTTTAGTTAAATTTATTCAATTTCTTAACCAGATTACTTTAAGCAATAATATTATTGTTTGTATCTCGATTCGCCACAGTTTTATTTCATATAATCGCGCTTTTGCCGAGCTGGCAGCTAATGTCAATAACAACAACCTGTTGAACCGGAATGAGACAATGGCTTTTCGATGAGATTGTAGAAGGCGAATTTTTACGGGAATAAAACGACAGGCCAGATCGTATTTATATCGAAAACAATAAATGGTCTAACCTGAACGGAGGTTCTCATGAAAAGGTTACTTCTTACCAGCTTAATCCTAATCGCTATGGCAGGTATCGCTTTTGCAGATGGCTTTATCGTACCACGCCCGCAGCCCTGGTTACCGCCTAACCCCTATGTGAACGTTCGCTATCACCATGTTGATGTTGAAATTAATGACCCGATTGCCGTAACCAAAGTCGATCAGGTTTTCGTCAATCCTTATCCCCGCGAATTAGAAGCCGACTACATATTTCCGATTCCCGAAAATGCCTCTATCAGCCGTTTCGTCGCCTGGTTAGGCGGGCACAAAATGGAGGCCGAATTGCTGGACGCCGCCCAGGCTCGTCGTATCTACGAGGATATCGTGCGCCAACGTAAAGATCCGGCTCTGCTCGAATATGCCGGTCGTGGGCTGTACCGCTTGCGAATCTATCCGATCCCGGCCAACGGCGAAGTAAAAATCAATATCGAATATGAACAAACGCTCAAAGCCGAAAACGGCGCGGTGGCTTATAAATATCCGCTCAATACCGAAAAATATTCCGGGACTAATCTCGCCGATTGCCGGATTCAGTCGAATATCAGCTCGTTTTCGACAATCGGAAGCGTTTACTGCCCGAGCCATCCGATAAAAGTCGAACGGATCGGTTCAAAATCGATGAAGGCGATCTATAAAGAGGAAAATGTCCGTCCCAATAAGGATTTCCAATTATATTACACTCGCCAGTCGCGCGATTTCGGATTTCATCTGTTAAGCTATAAGGAATTTCCCCGCAAACCCGGTTGTTTCCTGGGAATTATCTCGCCGCCGACCGATAGAGCTCAAGCTAAAACCCGCAAGAATGTCATATTTGTGCTGGATTCATCCGGGAGCATGCGCGGCGATAAATTTCGCCAGGCCATAGACGCGCTCAAGTTCTGTCTTGAAGGGCTGAACCCCCAGGATTATTTCAATGTGATAGACTATGATGATAACGTAAAGCCGATGACTCAATCCCTGGTACCAGCCAGTCGGAATCAGATCAATCGGGCTATTAGATTTACAGATGATATCGAGGCTGGGGGCGGAACTAATATCCACGACGCCTTATCGACAACGTGCGAGATGTTGCCGCGGGGAGACTTCCCAACATATATAATTTTCTTAACCGATGGCCAACCGACTGTCGGCAATACCGATATCGAACAAATTATCTCGAACACCACTCGCCTGAATGAAAGACGCGCCCGCCTGTTCGTGCTTGGGGTTGGGTACGATGTCAACGCGCATCTGCTCGATCGGCTATCGTCCGAAAATCAAGGCGAACCGGAGTATGTCCTTCCCAATGAAGATATCGAAGTTAAAGTTTCACGACTTGCGACCAAAATCACCTATCCGGCGCTGACCAATATCAAGCTGACTTTCACATCAGGAAGCGTCGATATGATTTATCCATCGCCGCTGCCCGACCTGTTCTATGGTTCGGAGATAATCGTGGCTGGCAGATTTAAAACCGAGGGAGCCGCCACTGCCGTTATCACCGGGAAACTGGGCGGAAAGCCGGTCACGTATGAATATCCGGTGACTTTCGATAGAGGTACATTCGATGACGAATTTATCCCGCTGCTCTGGGCTAATCGCCGGATAACCTATCTGGTACAGGAAATCAGACTTCACGGCAACAACGATGAGCTGCTGGCCGAGATAATCGATCTTTCGAAAAAGTACGGTATCCTGACCGAGTACACATCGTTCCTCGTTGCCGGCGATGAGCGCCATCGTCCGGAAGAGTACCAGACAATGAACCAACTTGATGCAATCGGAGCGATGAAATCGCGGAGTGCCAGGGATTTTTCTGATCAGTCCGGCAAGAAAGCGGTGACCCAATCCAGCGATCTTAAAACACAGTCATACTTGATAATGCCTCCGACAAGCGGGGCTGTTCAGATCGAAGGCGAAACAAGGCAGTTCAGTAACATCGCGCAGGTTGGATCGCAGGGATTTTTCCGGCAGGGGAATCTCTGGGTGCAGGGCGATATAAGCGGCAACAAATACGATATGAAAATCAAGCAATATTCGAAAGCGTATTTCCAGATTCTTGATAAGGACCCATCGCTGGGCAAGTACCTTGGGCTGGGAAATCAGGTGCGTTTACAAATCGGTTCGCAGGTTGTGCAGATAGATACCGACGGCAAAGAGATGCTGACCGATTCTGAATTGAAACTGCTGTTCCAGTAACCATCATTTGGCTAAATCAAAAAGGCGGTCAGTGGGGGGCTGACCGCGAATAACAAAAAAGGCGACCTGCCTGTGGCGGATCGCCTTAATCATAAGATCAATATTTTCGCTATTTTCTACCGGCAGTCGCCTCTAAATGGCGGGTCGCCGAATCCTTTGAAATAGCGCACTAAATATGTCACATCGCCGCCGGATACCAAACAATCGCCGTTGGCATCACCGGCCAATAGCGGCGAGGGCGGAGCCGCCAGCCCCTTGAAAAATCCCACCAGCCGCGTAACATCCGAACCGCGCACCTGCCCATCACCATTGGCATCGCCAGCCAGAAAATCGCTGGAAACGACTATGGTCAGTTGCTTCTGCACCGATGCGCCCAGGCTGTCGATAACTCGTGCCGTGAACGCGATGCTGTCGGCCCGAAGCGGTGTGCCACTGATAAGCCCATTGGCTGAGAGCGCAAGCCCTGTGCTATCGAGGTCATTATTCAAATCGCTCCAGGTTTTATTGCCTATTCCACCAACTACCGTTAATTGCGCCGAATAAGCCGAACCAACCAGACCTCCCGGAAGCGAATCCGTTGTAATCACCATAGTTGAGTAGATGACCAGAGTCAGGGGTTTATCTACATACGCTCCGACTTGATCCTGTACCCGCGCTATAAGGTTAATGATTCCGCCAATAGTCGGGATACCCGAAATGTAACCATCCGATGATAACACCAAACCGGTGCTGACGAGGTCGCTATCTCTATCAGCCCAGCTTTTGGCGCCGGTGCCGCCAGTCGCCAAAAGTTGAACGGCGTAAGGGGCACCGACAACCGCCGCCGTAAGCGAATCGGTCGTTATCTGCAGAGCCGGATTGATCACAAAACTCAACGCCTGCGTATCGGCCGCCGAAGCCTGATCTTGGACTCTGGCGGAGAAGCTAATTGTACCGGCATTAGGCATGCCCGAAAGCAATCCCGCGGTTGACAGGGTTAATCCCGTGCCGCTTAAGTTGCCGTATAAATCGCTCCAGGTTTTCGTGCCGGTGCCGCCAGTTGCCTGAAGCTGTTGGGAGTAGGCGAAATTGGCAGTCCAATTGGGTAATGTCGTAGTCGTAATTACTAATGGTTGTCCCAGCGGAGGGAACGTGATAAAATCGACCCAGGCGCAATCGCTGCCGTTCGATTCGGAACCATCCTTTTTATATATCCATTTGAAAGTATGATTTCCGGCGGTGACCGCATAGCTTGCTATCGCCCAACCGACTTCGCCAGACCATCCCCCTTTTAACGTATTATCTATTAAAAATCTCAGCGAATCGTAGCTGGCCTCGGATGATACCTTATAATAGAACGATATCGTGCCAGCCTGGGCCACGTTCATCACTACCTGCAACTGTGATGTTTGACTGTGGGTAATCGTTCCCGATTTCGCGGAATAGGTGCCTTCATACGGTCCTGATGAAGTTATAGTCCAGTTGCCG
>CAZTNJ010000018.1:0-30857 GCA_964614835.1 uncultured Ignavibacteria bacterium
GTTTCGTGGGACAACCCGGCGTCGGCAAAACATCTCTTGGAAGGTCGAAAGCGCGTTCGATGGGTCGAAAAATTAACCGGCGCTCGTTGGGCGGCGTTCGCGATGAAGCCGAAATCAGAGGCCATCGGCGGACATACATTGGCGCGCTGCCCGGACGAATTATCCAGGGATTGCGTAAAGCCGGCTCAAACAATCCAATTTTTATGCTTGATGAAGTTGATAAAATCGGACAAGATTTTCGAGGCGATCCGGCCTCGGCACTGCTGGAAGTACTTGACCCAGAGCAAAATTTCAGCTTCTCCGATCACTATCTCGATGTCAATTTCGATCTGACTAAAGTGATGTTTATCACGACCGCCAATATCCTCGAAACAATCCCGGCGGTCTTATTGGATCGCATGGAGGTGATAACGCTTCCAGGCTATACGGATTTAGAAAAGCTTTCCATCGCCAAGAAATTCTTGATACCCCGCAATCTGGAAGATCACGGACTCAAGACCAAAAATCTAACCCTGCCAGATAATAGCTTAAAAAAGGTAATCGCCGATTATACGCGTGAATCCGGCCTGCGTAATCTCAATCGAGAAATTGGCACCATCTGCCGCAAAGTGGCTCGTAAAGTGGCCTCGTTGGAAGCTGAATCGGTAAAAGTGACACCGCAACTAGTCGAGGAATTCCTTGGTCCGGCCAAATTCTATCGCGAAGTCGCCGGCACAGCTTTAAAAGCAGGCGTTGTTCCCGCGCTAGCTTATACATCATCCGGCGGAGAAATTTTATTCGTTGAAGCCACCGCGATGCCGGGCAAGAAAGAACTGACTCTGACCGGCCAGCTTGGCGAGGTAATGAAAGAATCGGTGCTGACCGCTCTATCCTACCTGCGCTCAATCGCACCCAGATTAGATTTAGACCCGGATTACTTCAGCAAGAACGATTTCCATCTTCATGTACCGGCGGGCGCTACCCCAAAAGATGGCCCATCCGCGGGCATCACCATGTTTACCGCGCTGGCATCGCTGGCGACCTGCAGGCCGGTTAAACCGCTTACCGCGATGACCGGCGAAATCACCCTTCGCGGCGAAGTTCTTCCAATCGGAGGACTCAAACAAAAAGCTTTGGCCGCCTATCGCGCAGGAATCAAAACGGTAATATTCCCAAAAAAGAACGAGAAAGATTTAATCGAGATTCCGAAAGAAATCGCTCAATCTATTCAATTTATACCTGTCGATACGGTCGACCAGGTACTTGATATCGCCCTTGGATTAAAACTGAAACAGGAAAAAAAGTGGGCTACTAAGAAGAAGGCAGGGCAGCAGTAAATATTCAATCGCGATTAATTTAATAATCTTGCAAACTGCCGGTTTAGGGTAAGTTATTTTTATCCGGCAGTTTTTCATTTAAATGGATTTAATGACAAAAGATAAAGGCCTATGTCGCTTATATATCTTGACAATTGCTTTTATGACCATAATAATGGCAGTTAACTGGTTTGAATGTGAGAAACGCTGACTTGACACTTTGGATAAGAAATGTTCGACCTTCTGGCAAATAACCAACTTTTACTGCTTTTCACGGTGATTGGTCTTGGTTATTTAATCGGTAATATTAAGATTTTTGGCTTTCAACTCAGCGTGGCGGCGGTTCTTTTTGTCGGAATCGCATTTGGCGCGATGGATAATCGCCTGGTTTTACCGGAACATATTTATGTAGTGGGCTTGGTGCTTTTTGTTTACGCAATCGGGCTTCAATCCGGACCTGGTTTTTTCGCATCCTTCCAAAAACGCGGCATTCGCTTTAGTGTCGCGACGGCGGCGATAATACTGATAGGAGCAATCGCCACCTTCTTTATAGAAAAAATCCTGGGACTCTCGCCAGCCAGCGCATCGGGTTTGTTTTGCGGCGCGCTCACCAACACTCCCGCGCTAGCGGCCGCGGTCGAAACGGCAAAAAACCTATCGGCAAACCTTCCCGCTTCCGCCCGCGATCTAAACGCCAGCAGTCCGGTCGTTACATTTGGACTGGCTTACCCCTTTGGCGTTTTTGGCGTGATTCTTTGTCTTTTTATCGCAAGCAAAATTCATAAATCAAAGAGCTCCAGCGAATCGTCCACGCCGATTGGTTCGCAAGAATCGGAAATTATTTTAAGCCGGACTTTTAAAATTACCAATCCGGGTATCTTTGGCAAAACGGTCGCGGATGTATTACGACCTATGGGCGATCCGGGATTCGTTTTAAGCCGAATTAAGAAAGGTGACAAAACCGATATAGTCGAACCCAACACGGTTCTCGAATCCAATGACTTGATTGTCGCCGTAGGTTTGTCCGAAGCGGTCCAAAAGGCGCAAATTGTATTTGGCGAATTATCGCCCGAACACCTTGCTGAAGGAACCGATGGAATTGCCTATCGCAGGATATTCGTTTCGAACAAGGAATTGGTTGGTAAACCGATTAGGGAATTACAGCTACACCGGCGGATTCACGCCACTATCACTCGTATTCGGCGTGGCGATGCCGATTTCGTTGCATCCTCCGATTCGGTGCTTGAACTGGGAGATAGAATCAGGGTGGTCGCGCACAAAGATAAAATCGAGGAAGCCTCCAAATTTTTCGGCGACTCCATAAAATCGATCGCGGAAACCGATTTTCTATCGCTATCGTTGGGTATCGTGCTCGGCGTGTTTTTAGGAATGATACCAATCCCGCTTCCTCATGGCCTTACTTTCAAACTTGGGTTTGCCGGCGGCCCGCTTGTAGCCGGCTTGATTCTCGGACGGCTTGAACGCACCGGCAAAATCAGCTGGGGTTTGCCGTTCAATGCAAATCTGGTTTTACGTCAGGTCGGTCTTGTATTTTTTATGGCGGGCATAGGAATACAGGCGGGGCATGGTTTTTCGGCGACTTTTAACAAGGGCGGTCTTGGCCTGATTGCCGGTGGAGCATTAATAACGATAGCTGTAACTGTAAGCGCGATTTTAATCGGCACCCGATATTTCAAACTTCCGATGCCGGCAATTATGGGGATGATGGCTGGAATACAAACCCAACCGGCTTGTTTGGCCTATGCTAATCAACAAACCGAAAGCGAATTGCCGAACCTCTGGTATGCTACTGTCTATCCCGCCTCTATGGTGTCCAAAATAATTCTGGCGCAGCTTATAGTATCTACCCTATTGATGTTTTGATGAATCGCAATATTGAATTTGCCTACACTTATATTTAAATTAGCGGTGGAGTAAAAAGCTATAACTCTGAAATCGATACTACCCCGGCTTTTTCTTTGAACGCTTTTTTAATATCTTGCCGATATCTTTTGGCTGCCAGAGGAAAATTCTCAGATCGATTGACGCATCCAGGCTGAAACGAACCCCCTCTTTGCGCAATAGCGAATATTGTAATTCATAGCCATTCCCCTTAGACAATGATATCCGGCCCATTTGATTTATCACTCTATACCAGGGAAGGTTATCTTTTTCGGCGCATGAGTGAAGAATCCTGGCTACCTGGCGGGCGCCACGCGGGTCTCCCGCAAAAGCCGCGATTTGTCCGTAGGTCGATACTTTTCCTCTTGGGATAGATTTAATGAGCTGTTTTACCCGTTCGGTAAACGTCATGTTAATTAGTGTCCCACCGGCACTCATATATCTCACTTCAAACAAGAACAGGGCAGATAGGATTCCGCCCTGTTCTAAAAATGATATATCAGGTTATAAATTAGCCGGGTCTATTAATTCGATATCGCCGGCATTAAGCTCTCTTAATCCCGGTTCTATTTTCTGTCGGTCTCCCACTATCACAATCAATTCGGCTTCCGGCCTGATATATTTCTGGGCTGTTGCGGCGACAGTCGAGCCATCAATGCCGTTTATTTCATTTATATAAGTTGACCACTCATTTTCCGGAAGATCGTATGTTAGCATTGTTCCGATTTGCCCGGCTATATCAGAGAAAGTCTCGAAATTTTGCGAATATCCCTTTGAAAGATAGTTCTTGCCGTTGGTTAATTCGATATCTGAAATTGGCCTTGAACCCAACATCCCGCGAAACTCCTTTAACATCTCGGCAACCGCCTCTTTGGTAACTGCGGTTTTAACCTCGGCATAGGCGGTTAACGCTCCTTGAGATTTTCTACCGGTCACGAATGAATAGGATCCGTAAGTATAAGCCTTATCCTGGCGAAGGTTCATAAACAGCCTTGCTGTCGATGTCGCCCCGAGAACGCTATTAACAACCTGTAGCGGCCGATAGTCGGGACTGTTGCGCGATGTCACGAGGTTACCAATCACTATCGCGCTCTGCTCGGCATTTGGTTTGTCGATAATGCATATTTTCGTTTTTGCCAAGGGGGCCACATATTTGACCTCGGTTGATGCCAGCCTCCCCTCTTTCCATCCGGCAAAGGCGGTTTCCAGTTTGGCTTTCGCCTCGGCCAATGTAATATCGCCGACAATAATGGCGGTGGCGTTGTTGGGCAGATAATTAGCTTGATAGAATTTAATTATGTCTTCCCGAGTCACGGCCGCTACCGTTTTGGCGGTCCCGGAGCCGCTCATCGGCTGGCCGTAGGGGTGACCTTCGCCGTACAGTTGCCTAAAATATCCCTTTAAGGCGGTAGTCAGCGGTTGGCGGGATTCTTGTTGTATACGCCCCAATTTAATTTTCTTCTGACGATTTAACTCCTCCTCAGGAAAAGCGGGACTGGTGATAACTTCCGACATCAGTTTCAAACCGGCGTCAAGGTTTTTAGAAAGCACGTTCAATGATACCGAGGAGTTGTCAAATCCACTTTGCGAAGATAAATTTGCCCCCAGCCTCTGAGCCTCCTCGGATATTTGTAAAGCGTTTTTAGCTTTCGTGCCGGCGGTGAGAAGATCGGCTGTCAATCCGGCGGTTCCTACTTTGTCCGATGGATCGGCCGCCCATCCGCTTTTAAACAGCATATTGCATTGAATCAATGGTAAGTCGTGCCTTTCCACCAACACGATATTCATGCCATTTTTTAAAGTCGCTTTTTGCAAAACTGGCGGTTTAAATGTCGGTTCAGGAGCAGCCGGCGGTTCGATTGACATATCGGTGATAGTTTCGCTGGCAGAGTAATTTGGTAATGGATTGTTATATAGAATTGCCCGACCATCAAACTTGAGATATTTAATAGCGTAGCTTTTTACTCCTTCAGGCGTGGCGCTCGAATAGCGATTCCTGTCCCACAGCAACATTCCCGGATCGCCCAACTGTACATTGTAGCCATTCAACCTTCCGGCGCGACCGCCGAAATCGCCTACTTGCTGAAGGCTTCTCACGAAACTGGTTTCCCAATTGATGCGGGCTCTTTCAAATTCGTCTTTAGTGATCCCTTTGGTCATAATATCTTGAAGAATCAGGTCGATTTCTTTTTCGATATTTGCTAATGATTGTCCTTCCTTGGCGGTTACGACTATATTAAATGAACCGGCAATCTCTTTGGATTCCTGATAAGCGTTCACATCCTGCGCGATTTGCTTATCATATACCAGAGATTTATACAACCGCGATGATTTTCCGGATGCCAGCACACTGGCCAGAATATCGAATTCAGCGTCGCCGGGCTGATACAACGCCGGCGTTGGCCAGGCCATGTACAAACGCGGCAAACTTACATTATCATCTATTCTTGCGCGGACGACTCCATTGAGGGGCGGAACCCAGCTCTTCAGACGGTCAATTGGCGGCCCGCTGGGAATCGGTCCGAAATACTTTTCCACCCATTGTTTGACCTGGACTGGATTGAAGTCGCCGGCAATGCACAAAGAGGCGTTATTAGGCGTATAATATTTATGGAAAAATTCGGACACATCTTCCAGGGTAGCATTGCCGATATCTTCCATGCTGCCGATACCGGTTCTTGAATAGGGATGATCTTTGGGAAACAGCAGCGCCTGTAACGTTTCGTAATCGCGGCCGTATGGCTGATTATCATACCGTTCGCGTCGTTCGTTTTTAATTACGTCTTTTTGAATGTCAAGCTTCTGCTGGTCCATGGCGGGCAACAGGAATCCCATCCGGTCGGCATCGAGCCAGAGAATTCTTTCCAGATAATTCGATGGGACATTTTCCCAGTATTCGGTTTTATCCATCGAGGTTCCGCCGTTGTTTTCGCCGCCGATTGTTTTAATCGACTCATCGAAATAACCCGGTTTATGCTGCGATCCCTGGAACATCATATGTTCGAAAATATGGGCAAAACCAGTTTTGCCGGGTTTCTCGTTCATCGCCCCGACATGATACCAGATGTTTACCGAAACAATCGGAATGGTATGATCTTCATGTAGAATTACATTCAATCCATTCGGAAGAACATACTTCTCGAATTTGGGTTCTGTTATATCTGCTCCCCAGACCATCGATAACGCTATCGGCATGAAAGCCAGACACATTAATAGCGCCATGCGTTTACCACTCATAGAAGCTCCTTTGATAGTTAATGATTATCGGGAAATTACTGTTTACAGACAAATAAAAGACCCCGTCAAATCGTCCGCAGAAACAACTCATCGACGCACTTATAGAGACGATAAAACGTTATCGAAAGTTGCATGTCTTTGAACTAAAATATGTAATAATATTGATTCCGCCTGTTTCTTTTTGTCCTGGGGCATATTAAACCTGTTGCAATTATCTGACGATAGGTCATAGTATAAGGCTGTATTTAGTGAGAATGGGAAGCGCGATGAAAAAGGAATACTTCCAATGAACAAGATGGAGAAGATTAATCTATTCATTTCCATATATATAGCGCATTTCTTCAATATCTTTCGAATCACGGCCTGGCTGCCGTTTCTGATATTGGGAATCGTTCAGATTTTTGGATTGATTATCATAACTAATCTAAATCTGCCCGGCTTCAAAACCATTGTGTTTCCAGTATTAAATCTCTTCATGCCGGAACAGCTTTTTCATTATCCGGTGTATTATTTAGCCGCGCCGCAGGCCTATTCGATATTCGACACCTTCATCCTCGGTCCGACCTTATCGATTCTGGCTATCGGTATGGCGGTTTGTCGGCTGGGGGGATTCCACGAAAGACGCTTCGATTCGTTAAGTATCTGTCGTAAGAAGGCACTCGCTAATTATGGCAAGCTATTCTTTTTCTGGCTAATCCAAACTGCGCTTTTGCTGGCGGTCATTTTAATCCCGGTCAATCTTCTTGAACCATATGCCTACGAATCGCCCCGATTCGCGGTTTTTGTTAAAGTCGCTCTCCAGATGGCCGGTTTTCTGGTATCGGCTGTTTTTATCTACACCATTCCCGCCATGTTAATCGGCGAGAAATCTCTGGGGACAGGTTTGCTTGAAAGCCTTAAACTGTTCGCCAAAAATCCAATTTTCACATATTCTATTATATTCTTGCCGGGAATCATTAAAATCAGTTTCGATCTGCTGACGACAAACTTCGCCCAGCATATTATCACCCGTGACAATCCCGAAATCATTATCTGGGCTCTTTTCATCAATATTGGCGTGGGTATATTCCTGAATCTATTTATCTATGGTACCGCCGTCTACGCTTACAAAGAACTACCTTCGCAACGAACACTGAAAAACACATAAAAACAGCCTGGCTTTCGTCCCGGTAATCTTTATCAGGTAAAAATGACCAAATTTCGGCGAATTTGTTTCAATTTCGCATAATTATTTATTGCATAATTTTCGGGGATTTTTTATCATTGCTGGCGTCGTTTGGAAGAATTTCACGGAGGAGTGGCCAATGATAATCATACCCAAAAAGATGTTCCTGACCAAGGGAGTAGGGGTCGACAAAGAAAAACTATCATCATTTGAGCTGGCGCTCCGGGGCGCTGGCATCGCCGGTTTGAATCTGGTGCACGTATCATCGATATTTCCCCCGTATTGTAAGCTGCTTTCGAAAAAACAGGGACTAAGTTTACTTCACCCCGGCGAAATTGCGTTCTGCGTAATGAGCCGCAACGATACCAACGAACCAAACCGCCTGATTTCAGCTTCGGTCGGCCTGGCAATCCCCAATGACCGGTCGCAATACGGCTACCTCTCCGAACACGAAGCTTACGGAATGACCGAACGCAAATCGGGTGACTATGCCGAAGATTTGGCGGCCACTATGTTAGCTTCAACCCTGGGTATCGAATTCGATGTCGATAAATCGTATGACGAGAAAAAAGAGATTTACAAAATATCCGGAAAAATCGTACGCACCACCAACATAACTCAATCCGCCGAGGGGAATAAAAAGGGGCTTTGGACTACTGTGGTCGCCGCCGCGGTTTTCCTTTTCGATGAAGATTGATTCGGATATTGTTACGCCCCTGTCTCGGCACAATTCAGTCCGGGTCAGTTTGGTCAAAGTAAAAATCTTGGCTTCGCCGCGAGTCGTTTAAATGATGATTCCATACAATTTCCTCGGCCTTCCAGATGAGCTTTCGAATTACGCGACTGCTAAAGCGGCCATTTTGCCTATACCTTATGACCTGACCCTATCTTATCTGGGCGGAGCGAGATTGGGACCGCAGGCTATAATCGATGCCTCCCGACAGGTAGAAACCTATGATGACGATTTCGGCTGCGAACCATGCGAGATAGGTATCGCCACGCTTCCCGAATTAGAGCAGGTCACCGCCAGCCCCGAATCGATGCAAATTACTATCTACGAAACATGCCTAAAGATATTGGCCGATAATAAATACTTGCTGGTCTTGGGCGGCGAACATTCCATAACGCCAGCTATCGTGAAGGCTCATAGCGAAAAATATAAGAAGCTATCGGTTTTACAAATAGACGCTCACTCCGATTTACGCGACTCCTATCAGGGAAGTAAATATTCGCACGCTTGCGCCATGTCGAGGGTAGCCGAAATTGTTCCTTTCATGAGTGTCGGGATCCGCAGTTTTAAAGGCGGTGAAAACGAAATCAGATATCGCGACCGAATCATAAAAATGGCCGAGTTTAGAAATAATCCCAAAATTTATGAAAAAATTCTGGCGGGGCTTTCCGAAAATGTTTATATCACCATTGACCTTGATGGCCTTGACCCGGCAGTTATGCCTTCAGTGGGCACACCCGAGCCGGGAGGATTAATCTGGGATGAAACGATGGAATTGATTAAACAAATATCGCAAAACAGAAAAATCGTTGGCGCCGATTTGGTCGAGCTTTCCCCCCGCCCCGGTTTAAACTACGCCGATTTTACGGCCGCCAAGCTGGCGTATAAGGTTATCGCCAGAAGCTTTTATAAGGAAAAATAAATGGAATGGTGGAATAAATATTTTACGGCTGATTATCTCAAACTTTATGGGCATACCGAGCAAAAAGCTCCCTCGGAGGTCGCCGGCGTCCTGCGGATGTTGCAGATTAAACCGCCCGCCAAAATTCTCGATTTATGCTGCGGTTTTGGCCGCCACGCGATCGTTCTGGCTGGAGAGGGGTTTGATGTAACCGGCCTCGATATCTCCGAACAGTTTCTTCAGATGGCCAAACAAAGGGCCGATTTGCTGGGCGTTAGGCTGAATTTGATTCAAGGAGATATGCGTAATCTGGAAGAGCCAAACACTTATGATGCCATAGTAAATCTATTCACCGCATTCGGTTTTTTTGCCAGTGAGGATGACGATTTGCAGGTGCTTCGAGGGGTAGCCCGGTCTTTGAATAAAGAAGGCCAATTCCTAATTGATACCGTCAACCGCGATAATATTATCCATTCGATCCAACCAAAACGCTGGTCGGCCGATAACGGAACGGTAGTTTTGGAAGAACGGTTTTTTGATTTCTTCAAGTCGCGCCTGGAAATCAATCTGGAACTGGTTCAGAAAACCGAAAAAAATCGCAAGCTTGAATATTCGTTCAGATTATATACATTGACCGAAATGCTTAGTTTATTCAATAAAGCAGGTTTAGAGTTAACTGACGTTTACGGCGATTTCGACGGTTCGCAATACTCAGCGGCATCGCCGCGAATGATTTTAGTGGCCAGAAAGAAAGATTGAACACATCCTTTGATTAAACCAACCCGCCCCCCGAATGGGTCGCGGGGTTTTTGTGTTATGATACTACAGAAATTATTAAAAGACATCACTCGGCTGGACAACTACTCAATGCTCCGAAAACTCATTGCTGATGGAGCGAAGACAATTTCTATAGGCGGGTTAACCGATTCGGCCAGAGCCATGATTATTGCCTCGATTTATCAAGCGCTGCAGCGCCCGGCACTCGTCGTAACCCAGGATAGCGAAACCGCCGAAAAGATGGCCGATGATTTGAAAGCCTTTTTAGGCGATGGTCCGGTTAACCTTTTCCCATCATGGGGCATTTCGCCTTTTGAAATCAGAGCTCCCCATAATGAAATAATCGGTCAGCGGCTGCTTACATTATATAACCTGACTAATAATCGCCCCCTGGTAATAGTGGCTTCCGTTGAGGCCATCCTGGAACCAACAATCCCTAGAGACCAGCTACTAAAATACAGCCTGCGTATAACCAAAGGCGATAAGCTTGATCGCGACCAGCTGGTCGGGCTGTTAGAGAAGCTTGATTACAAACGTACCGCCATGACCGAAATGCTTGGAGAATATTCCGTAAGAGGCGGCCTTATTGACATTTTTGCTCCTACCGGCGAAGATCCATTCCGAATCGAATTTTTCGATGATGAGATTGAATCGATCCGCCATTTCTCCGTGCTCTCGCAAAGGTCAACCGGACGAATCGATCATGCCGTTATTTTACCCCGTCGCGAAATTATTGTTGAACAATCCGCAATCGAGGATTTTTCCCAACGGCTTTCCGAAAATCAGGCCCAAGCGCTTCATATTGCCTTAGGAGATTCTGGCGATCGCGATGGCCTTGAATTCCTCTGGCCCAATTTAGGACTAAAAATGGAAGGAATCCTCGAACACCTGGATAATTCGACAATAACCTTTATCGATGATCCCAGATTTTGTTTCGATAATGTCAGATCATATCTTCAGGACGCCGAAATTCGGTTTGGCGAAATCAATGATACCCCTTTCGCCCGACCGGAACAAATCTACTTAACAGAGAACCAGATAGCGGCTCAACTTGATAATTTTCCCACGATAAATTTGGTATCGGCCGGCGGCTCTTTCGATGTTGATGTCTTCATCAAGTCTCTGCCTCAAGAATTTTTCGGCACAAATCTTGCCCATTTTAAAAGTCGCCTGGGTGAAATATACAAGGAAGGTTACGAGATTAATATACTATGCGATAGTCCCGGTCAAAAAGACAGAGTAGCCGAATTTTTAGAAGATGTAGGATTTCCCGTTAATCTGCATATTGCCCGCCTTGCATCCGGATTTGCGATTCCTGATTTGAAACAATGGTACTTCGCGGATCATCTGATATTCACAAGATATAAACAAAGGCGCCCATTTCGTAAGTTTAAGGAAGGGGTTGCGATATCATCATACACCAGCCTTAACCCCGGTGATTATGTGGTGCATATCGATTATGGAATAGGCAAATTCCTGGGGCTGGAAACGTTGATTGTGGATGGTCGCAAGCGCGATTGTATCGCCCTCATTTACCTTGGCGATGACAAGCTTTACGTGCCGATAGAGGAATTCAATCGGGTTCAAAAGTACGCCGGCAAAGACGGCGCTCCGCGTTTATCCAAACTTGGATCAGGAACCTGGGAACGCGCCAAAGCCCGCACCAAGAAAGCCCTTCTGGATATGGCCGGCGAATTGATTTCGCTGTACGCCGAACGACAGGCTTTCCCCGGATTCGCTTTTAAACCCGATTCCGAGTGGATGCGTCAACTGGAGGCATCGTTTGCCTATCAGGAGACGCCAGATCAATTGACCACGATGGAGCAAATTCGCATTGATATGGAAAAACCGACACCCATGGATAGAATTATTTGCGGTGATGTTGGTTATGGCAAAACCGAACTGGCAATTCGGGCTGCCTTAAAAGCGGTCGATTCGGGCAAGCAGGTCGCCGTGTTAGCCCCGACAACTATTCTTACGGCCCAACACATGGAAACTTTTAGCGAGCGATTGTCCGTTTTCCCGATTAAAATCGCAATGCTGTCCCGGTTCCGTTCGCCCAAAGAAGTGAAGGAAACCAAGGCCGGTTTGGCAAACGGTACTATTGATATCGTTATCGGGACTCACAAATTGCTATCCAAAGATGTTAAATTCAAAGACCTGGGATTGCTCATAGTCGATGAGGAGCAGCATTTTGGAGTGGCCCACAAGGAAAAACTGAAGAAGTTGAGGGCGCAAATCGATGTGTTAACATTGACGGCCACGCCAATACCTCGCACCCTTCAGCTATCGCTTAGTGGGGCCCGCGATATGTCAGTCATTAATACGCCCCCAAAAGACAGATTCCCGATTGCCACCGAAGTCACTCCTTTTTCCGACAGGGTAATTGTCGATGCCGTAAACCGCGAGCTCGACCGCGGCGGCCAGGTGTTTATTGTTCACAACCGGGTACAATCGATAATGGCCTTTTACAACTACCTTAAAAATCTGATGCCGCTTGTAAAGATAGCTGTCGGTCATGGCCAGATGCCGGAACACGACCTTGAAAAGGTTATGAAATCATTCCTTGAAAAAAAATACCAGGTTCTGCTCTCGACCACGATAATCGAATCAGGGCTGGATATCCCCAGCGTAAATACTATAATTATAAATCGTGCGGACAAGTTAGGTTTGGCTCAACTCTATCAATTACGTGGCCGCGTCGGCAGATCACATTATCGCGCTTACGCCCACCTGCTGATTCCTCCCTATCGGTTATTAAATCCGCAGGCGCGCAAACGGTTGAAAGCGATTGAGGAATTCACCGAATTGGGTTCCGGATTCCATCTTGCTATGCGCGACCTCGAAATTCGGGGCGCGGGCAATATTCTGGGCGCCCAGCAGCATGGCTTTATTGAGGAAGTCGGCTTTGACCTCTATGTCAAACTGCTTGAAGAAACCGTCGCTCAATTAAAAGGCAAATCAATTGAGGAGCATCTGTCTGATGTTAAAGTGACCGCCGATATCGACCTGTTCTTGCCCGAAAACTACATTTCGGATTCCCATCAGCGGGTGGATGTTTACAGACGATTCGCGGCCGCCGGTGACCTTGACGCCATAAATGACCTTTTAGCCGAACTTAAAGACCGCTTTGGCCCACCTCCGGAAGCAGTCACTAATTTGGCCGATATCTCAACTTTAAAGATTTTAGGCAAAAAGCTGAAAGTTGAATCAATCCTGATTAAGGGCCGCCGCTTGATATTGGAGTTTGGCGAAAATGGCAGCCCGACTCGAGATACTATTGGCCGGTGGGTAAAAGTCCGTGCTGAAACACACGAATTCAAATACGGACGCAACTTAAGCCTTGAGATAACCATAAAAGATAGTGATAATCGAGCGGATGAGGTAAAAAAGGTTTTGCAGAAAATGACTCAATAGGGTACATTTAGAAATTGATCGGGTTAATAGATGCAACAGGTCTGGAGGATAACCAATACTATGAAATCGCGTAAATACGGCGTATTGTTCATTCTGGCGCTGATCGGCCTGAATTTTGGCTGTTCCAGCAATTCGGCCAATAACGATAAAATCGTGTTAAAAGTGGGAGATTATGAAATCTCAATCGGTCAGCTGAATTGGCAGTATATTGGAACGACTTTCAAAAGTCCTGAAGACGAATATCGGCAGAAAAGTTCGTATTTGCAAAAAATTTACGCGGCCCAAATCGCGGCCGATATCGGAATCCGAATGGGTTTAGATAAAATGATTTCGATTGATTCGGCAACCCAGGCCCAAATTCTGCTCAATGTTGCCCGTCAAAAAATGATTAAAAGCAAATTAAATTATACGGATAACGATTTACGGGAATACTGGGCCACATACGGCGCCCGACTTCAACTTGGCCAGATTGTCCTCGACAATCAAACGCAGGCCAATCATGTTTACGATCTGGCTATCAAAGAGCCGGATAAATTCAACGATTTGATCGCGCAATATACGATTGATGTTTCGGCCAACAGAACCGGCGGATTGTTCGATTCTCTGCGTAGCGGTGTAATGCTCTGGCAATTTGATGATGTCGCTTTCAAAATGAAACCGGGCGAAATATCAAAACCGGTTAAAACAAGGGCCGGATGGCATATTATCAAGCTATTGGGGCGCCAAGAACCCGATTTGGCCGAATTCGCCGCCCAAAAGCCCGATATTGAAGCCAGCTATATCAAACAGGTGTTTTCGAGAACGATTGACCAGTACAATGAGTATCTGAAGAAAAAAGAAGGTTTTGAGGTAGTTGAAAGTACGGTCAAAATGATGAAAGACAAACTTGACAGCCTGCAAAACGTGGATCGTCAAAAGGGCGATTCGATTAGACCTTTTCTCCGTTTGAACGACTTGCCCGAAGACCAAGCTAAAATGATTCTGGTAAAGATAAAATCACTTGATTTTACCGCCTATGACTACCTGGGTAATTATAAAAGCCGCGGGATCCCCTCCAATGTTGATTTCTTCGATAAGGATGTTATCGTTAATGTCGCTTATTACTGGCGAAATGGCGTAGCCAGCCAATCCGAGGCGCTTCGTAATAAGATCGATCAAAGCCGTGAATATAAAGACCAGCTTGAAGAAAGGCGCCGCATGATGATTAATTCAAAACTGGTCGAAATCGTGGGCGATACAATCACCATCAGCGATCAGGAAGCTCGTCAGTTTTACGAGGAAAACAAACATGCCGAATTCAGCGATCCGGAAAAAATAAGAGTATCGGAAATTCTGGTGGCCAGCGAACCCGAGGCCAGGGCAATTTTGGGGCAACTCGCCAAAGGAACCCCCTTTAGTCAGCTTGTAAGCAAAACTATAAGGCCAGGAATGGCTGGTAAAAAGGGCGACCTGGGGTATCTGGCAATGGGCGATTCCGGAGTAATTTATGACGAGGCTGCTAAATTAGCGGTCGGCCAATATGGCGGCCCGGTGAAAAGTCATGCCGGATATTCGGTTGTTATGGTTACCGATAGAAAACCACGCCAAGAACTGCCCTTTGAAAAATTCGAGGCCGACATCAAAAGCTATTTGAAAAATACAAAATTAAAAGATATTATGAATAATCTTGTTGAAGAACATAAGAAAAAGATAGATAATTTCCTAAATTTAGAATTATTAAAAACAAACCTTGTAACGGGGAAACTACAAAATGCGAGCTAAACTATCGATTATTATTGTAATAGCGACATTCCTGGCCGGGTGTTCATCGAAAGCCCAGGAAGGTAAAATAATCGCCGAAGTAAACGGACAGAAGCTTACCTATGAATATTTAATGGATCAGATACCGGCCGAAAATCAGGGTTCATTGACCGAAAGCGATATTGCCAGGCAAATCGATGGCTGGATAGATATGGAACTTTTATATCAAGAAGCCGTTAAACACAATATCGATAAAGATAAGCATGTGCTTAATGTGATCGACCAGTATAAAAAAAGGATAATCGCGTTTAAATATCTCGAACTGGGAATTAGCCCGAATATGATGCCCACCGACAGCGAAATCGATTCGGTTTACCAGCAGGAAAAAGATAAATTCACCAATAACGAAGCGAGTTATCGTCTGGGGCATATTGTCCTTAAGAGTCAAAAGGCCGCTGATGCCGTCTACGGTCGCCTTCAAAAGGGCGATGATTTCGCCCAAATGGCTAAAGATTATTCGTTAGATTCTTCGGCCGCCAAAACCGGAGGCGATATCGGTTTTGTGCCGGAATCGGCCCTCGAAAAAGAAATGGTTGAGGTTCTCAATACCACCGCGATTAACGGATTTACAAAACCGCTGGCTTCCCAGGGAGGCTATTACCATATTTTCCAGCTTAAGGAAAAGTTGAATTCCGGTACGACCGCTCCGCTTTCGCAGGTCCGCGATGATATCATTCAAGTGTTAACCAATCAGAAACAACAGGCCGTCTATGACTCGATTCTGGCCGGTCTCAAATCAAAAGCTCAAATAAAAAGGTACCCGATAACAAATGCGACAGAAAAGAAATAGTCTCTGGATTCTTTTGGCCTGCGTTGTGGGGCTCTGGGCGACTGCGGCTTCCGCCTGGGAGATACTCGACGGCGTCGTCGCGGTGGTTGACGATAAGATAATTCTATTTTCCGAACTCGAGTCACAAATCCAATTGGCCGCCCTGCAGCAATCGTTGAACTTGTCTGATTCCGTCGCGGTTGACAGTATCCGCCGGCATTTTTTAAATCAAATGATCGATGACAAACTCGTTTTAATCGAGGCTTCTAAAGATACGAGTATAAAAGTAACCAACAAACAGGTCGATGAAGCGCTGGATGAGCAAATCACCAGAATCAAAGCGCAGTTCCAATCGGAAGAAGCGTTTTTAAGACAACTAACCGCCGAAGGATTAACTTTAAAAACCCTGCGGACCCGCTACCGCGAGCAAATAAGAAATCAGATACTCAAAGAGTCGTTGCTCGAAAAAAAACTCGGTATGGTTTCGGTATCTTCAGGCGAGGTTAAAGAATTCTACAATACTTACCGCGATTCGCTTCCCCACAAGCCGGCGGGTGTGCGGCTGGCGCAAATACTTCTTACGCCTACTCCCTCGCAAACTGTGAAGGACTCGCTCAAAAATTTCGCCGAAAGAATTGATATACGCGCCAAAGCCGGCGATGATTTTACCTTGTTAGCGCAGTCATACTCCTCCGATGCAAGCGGCAAAAATGGCGGCGATCTTGGCTGGTTTCAGCGCGGGCAGATGGTCCCGGAATTCGAAAAGGCCGCTTTTGCCTTACAACCCGGTGATGTTTCGGATGTGATCGAAACCCGCTATGGATATCATATCATCAAATGTATGCAGAAAAAAGGCGAAAAAATCCGAGCCAGCCACATATTAATATCATATACTCCCTCCGAGACGGATTTTGCGGCGACTTTGAATTTAGCCGATTCGCTTTACGGAGTCCTAAAAAATGGCGGCGATTTTAGCGCGCTCGTGAAACAATTTTCCCAGGATGATGATTCCCGCGACAAGGATGGCGATCTGGGCTGGTTTCCGCAAGACCAGCTTTTCGACGAGTTTAGAGGCCCGGCAGATAGTATGGAAATCGGCGATATCGCCATGCCGATTAAATCCGACTATGGCTATCATATCCTGAAGATGCTCGATAAAAAAGGCGAGGAGCCTTTGGATTTTAAAGCGAATTACAACGAAATCGAACAGCTCACGAAACGATATAAGACTCAAAAAGAACTCCAAACCTGGCTGGAACAAGCCAGAAAAAGGTATTTTATTCAGGTCATGATTTAATATCTTCGCCCGGCTAAAGTATCGGGCTATGGTTGTCATAATTCAAACATATCGGCATTTTATTCATCGAGCGGCTCGTCGCCGCGCGGTTATGGCTATAGAAACCATTAGAAAATGAATTGTAAGAGGATATGCGATTAGATGTTTATCTGGCTTCCGCAAGAATACTAAAGTCCAGATCCCTGGTTAAATCGGCGGTCGATGAAAATATGGTATATATGAATGGGCGGTCCGCTAAGGCCGCTGCCAATATCAAAATCGATGACATAATAGAAGTCGATACGCCTCGCTTTTACAAAAAAATCAGAGTCCTGGCGCTGCCTGTTAAAAATATGCCAAAGGCAATGGCTGCAGGGCTCTACGAAATTCTCGAAGAACGGAAAAAGGAATTGTTTTGAAGAATAGCTTTTCGATAGAAAAAATCCGTAAAGATCGGGTAATCCTGGCCGCCCTTAAGCTTCCCGGAACGAATTCGACGGCCCTGTTAGAGTCGCTCGAAGAGCTTAACGCGCTTTGCCATTCTGCTGGCGGCGAAGTCGTGGGAACCATCACCCAATCTATAGATAGAATTCATCCCGGACATTTATTCGGCACAGGTAAGGTTCAAGAAATTAAGGAACTCTGCCAGGATACAAAAGCGAGCCTGATCATATATGATGGTGAGCTGACCCCTTCCCAACAGCAAAAACTCGAAGAAATAATTGATGTCGCGGTAATCGATCGTCCGGCACTGATTCTGGATATTTTCGCGCGCCATGCCCGTAGCCGTGAGGCTATTACGCAGGTACAGCTTGCCCAACTCGAATATTTGCAGCCGCGTCTTTCAGGTAACTGGTCGCATCTCGAGCGCCAGGAAGCCGCCATCGGTACCAGAGGTCCTGGCGAAACTCAACTTGAGAGCGATCGTCGTTTGGTTCGCAGAAAAATCCTCGAACTTAAAAAGATGCTGGAGAAAATCGATCAGGAACGCGAAACCCAGCGTAAAAGGCGAAGCCATAAAGTCAATTTCTGCCTGGTCGGCTATACTAACGCGGGCAAATCGCGTCTGTTTAACCGGCTGACCGGCGAAAAAACATATGTCGCCGATAAGCTTTTCGCTACTCTTGATTCCACTACTCGAAGACTTCCCATAGGCGGCAAAGAGGAAATTTTATTGACAGATACCGTCGGGTTCATAAGAAAATTACCGGTCGATCTAGTGGCCTCTTTCAGATCTACTCTTAAAGAAGCCAATACCGCTGATATCCTTCTACATGTTGTTGATTTTTCGGCGCAGGACATCGATGAAAAAATCTCCACTGTAAATCGCGTGTTAAAAGAAATCGGCTGCGCCGATATTAGAAGACTGCTCATTTTCAACAAATCCGATTTGGTTGACAGTCCGGAGCTCCGTCGTAATATACTCGCCCAGTATCGGGATTGTCTTTTTGTTTCTGCAAAAACGGGCGATGGAATCGATTTACTATTCGAAAAGCTTGCCAGTATTGCAGACGGACTTTATTCTTTGCTTAAAGCCAGAGTTGCCCAATCCGATCAACCGGCTATTGCGCTGGTGGCCAAAACGATGCAAATCAGCGCCAGCCATGTCGAAAGTAACGACATAATTTTCGTTGGCAGACTGCCCAAAAATGAAATTCCAAAACTTGAAAGGGCGGGAATCCATTTCGAAAATGCCGATTGACAAGCTAAAGAACATGAGGGCGCTGGTCACCGGAGCGACCGGCGGAATCGGTAAAGCAATCGTTTCCGCTTTTTGCGATGCCGGCATCAGGGTGATTGCATCCGGCTCAAATTCCGTAAAATTGGCTGATTTGGCCAGACATTATTCAAATATAGTTATCGAAAAGGCCGATTTCACAAATCCGGATGATATCACAAAACTCGCTCAATCAGCTCTGAATCGTTACAACGGTTTGGATATTTTAGTCAATAATGCTGGAATCGGGATAAGCGGAAATGTAGTTGATATATCAGCCGAAGATATCCGGAAAATGATAGATATAAATCTATTCGCGCCGATTCTTTTAAGCAAAATTATCGGTAAGCAAATGGCGCTTTCCGGTTTGGGACATATTGTTAATATCGGTTCGGGAGCATCCTATACGCCCATATCCGGGATGGCTGGATATTGCGCCAGCAAATACGGATTAATTGGATTTTCCGAAAGCCTGGCATTGGAAATGCGCGAATTTGGAGTGAAGGTTTCTATTATTACTCCCGGTTCGACCGCGACCGCATTCGGCGGTGGAAATCCCGAATCCCGTTTAAGCAATAAGCCGGGAATTTTATTGCCGTCAGATATTGCTAATACCGTGATGTATTTATTGGGACAATCGGAACGCGCCTGGACATCCCAGGTTAATATCCGACCCCTTAACCCAAATAAGAAACCAATTAATTGAGGAGGAATCGTGCAAAAAGGAATCATGTTCTTCTGGACAACATTGTTAGTATGCGTCTTTATTTTCGCGACAGCCTTGACGCAAACACCGGAAACTACGGCCAAAACGGAATCAAGCCCGGCGAACACGCTGAGCGTTAATAAAATCGCTTGTGGCACCGGAGTAGTCGATAGAGAACTTCAGGGACAGGATACGGTCTTCTCCGAATCATCAGGAAAAGTATACTGCTGGGCAACTATACTTGGTGGTAGCGAGGGCACAACCGTTAACTTCGTCTGGTATCACGATGGCAAAGAAGTAGCTAAAATACCGACAGCGGCTAACTATTCCCGCACCCGTACCTGGTCGTATAAATCAATGTATCCCGGCGCCAAGGGCGAGTGGAAAGTTGAGGTGACTGATTCCAGCAATCAGGTTTTGGGTTCGACTTCTTTTAAAATCCAGTAGATGTTTTGGGTGATTTCGCGAAGGTCGGGAATATTTTTCCCGCCTTCGCGTATTTAGATTGTATGAATAATCAATCGGAAACGGGTCAAGGCACCGACGAAATCAGGTTATCTTTTTCGCTTTCGCGGCGCGATGTTTTAGCTTATAATCTGCACTTCAATCGCGGACTGGTTTTGCTCGCGGCTATTTTATTTTTGTTGGTACCCGTCTCGATAATTATCGCCATAAAAAATCCCACCGGCGATATCGGCGCTTTTTACATGTGGATAGCGATTGGAATCGGACTCGCCTTTATAATGTGTTTCAGCAGCCTTATGGCGATTTTTTTACAGGTTTATTATGTGAAAAACGATGTTGTCGAGAAGGCGATGGAATTGCGTAATTATATTATCAATAGCGCGGGAATCGCAATCTATACTGACGATAGCCGCTTCACGCGTACCTGGAAAGATGTGATTAAAATAATTAAAACCAAAAACGGATACTATTTCAGAACAAGCGACAAAGCAGCCATTATTATTCCATTTCATGTAGTCGATTCGGAGAAAAAGCGGCAAAGCCTCCAGCGAATAATAACCACTAGCAAAATATCCTAAAAACTACCGCACCGGTTTAAATTCATATAGATGCCAATGGAGTTGACTACGACGTTGACAAATAATCGGGGCTCTCATAAAATTATCTAACAAATATAAGTAAGGCTTAGCCTAAACCAGGGAAGATCGAGGTTTTAATGAAACTTCCACCGGCGCGTGGTAAAGAGCTATTTGATTATTTGCAAAAATTGATTACCGAATCAGCCAATCCAGTAAGCCATAATCTTGACCGCCTGAATACCACTCAAATTCTTGAGTTGATTAATTCGGAGGACGCTACCGTCGCGATAATCGTCCGTCAACAAATACCCAAGATCGCCAAGGCCGTTGACATGGTTTACGATTCTCTATCCAACGGCGGCCGCTTGATTTATATTGGCGCCGGCACTTCCGGAAGATTAGGCGTATTGGATGCCGCCGAATGCCCGCCCACATTTGGCAGTTCGCCCGATCAGATAATCGGCCTGATTGCCGGAGGTACGGCCACTTTGGTACGCTCCGCCGAGGGCGTTGAAGATGATACTGCCGCCGCCGAAAACGATATCGACAGCATTAGCGTTGGCGAATGCGATGTTGTTATGGGGTTGACCGCATCGCAGCGCACTCCATATGTGATTGCGGGACTGAATCGAGCCGCGTCGCTTAAAGCCAAAACTATTTTTCTGACCTGTAATCCCTCCATAGAACCTGACTGTAACTACGATCTAATCATCAATCCCGTCGTTGGACCAGAAATCTTAACAGGATCCACCAGGATGAAAGCGGCCCTGGCCGAAAAAATGATTTTAACCATGATAACCACCACGGTCATGGTCAGACTCGGCAAAGTTTATGGTAATATGATGGTCGATCTTCAGGCAACCTCCCAAAAATTAATCGAGCGCTCAAAAAAGGTCATCATGGCTGTTTGCGGATGCAATTATGAGGCAGCGGCAAGATATCTTCATGATGCTGGCGGCCATGTTAAGACGGCGATCATCATGGCCAAGCTCGGATGTGATTCCGCTGTCGCCCGAGAACGGTTATCTAGGGCCGGCGGATTTATATATAAAGTACTAGAACAGAAACTATAGTTTTCTATTAATTTATCCGACCCCCAAATCGGTTATCTTAAGATATTATCAAACATGGCCTTAACGGCCTCGCGGAACCGCCACACAAATAATAAATAATCTCGAATTGCCTTATAATTAGACCCTATTCTGCCGATAACTTTACTGGGTTTATTAATACTATAGAATCGGTTCAAATTGGGGTAGGATAATCCAATGCCTGTTGATAATGACCTTGATTTTCTTGAAAGCGAAATAGATTCCCTTAAACGGCAAAATCCCAAAAGCGCCGTTGAGTTTTATAATTATCTGGTGAAGGCGATAAAGGCGAAATTAGTTTATCCTGCCAGTTCTAAATTACCGGCGCAATTCCGGGATGAATTCATTCATAAGGCAACCGAAATTATCGAACGAGCCAACGGTCTGCAATTTAAAATAACCTCATCCAGTATTTTGTATAATGGCACTCCCGTTTACGAAAGCGCCAGTAAGAACGAAAATTTGGCTTACATATTTTTCCGTGATGGTTTAATCGGAATAGAATTCCTTCCGGGGATTACGCCAGACGAACTGGGAAACATAGTCGACCTTCTGGCCAAAATGATGCGAACATCATATGTCGATGACGATCTCGCCACCCTTCTCTGGGAATCGAATTTCGAGCATATTCAATATGAACTTATCGAAGAGGGATTGGAAATCGAAACCTTTGAATATTCGGCTGACAGATTCAGGAATACCGGCGCTAATAGCGGCGATATCGAATCATTTTTCGTCAACGAGGGAAAACTGGTATTCGATGAGGGTGAATTTGAGGCAACCCGACAAGCGAATAATTCTCCGTTTCGAGGCGGCGCTTATGCCACCATGTCCGAAAAGTCTCATCAATTTCTCAACCAGATATCAGATTTTTCCCAAGAAGAAAAAAAACAGATAGCTGAATTACTGGCATCTGATGCTAATTTTCAACATACCGATTATCTGATTACGATAATTTTTGAGATTTTAGGGATGGAAAAAGAGGTTGCCGGGTATGTCGAAGTGCTTGGTTTTATCGGCAAAGCGCTCGATAGCCTTACGTCCAGCGGTAATTTTATTGGAGCTTCAATGCTGATTAATCGGATGCATGAACTATCGAATGTTTTAAAGAATCTCAAAAATCAGCGTGCCGAGAAAATCGATAATTTTTTATTCGAATGCGCCTCCAAAGAAAAAATCGCGGCGCTTTCGCAGACACTGAATAATATTAAAGATATCGATATTCATGGTTTGAGGGCTTATCTGGAACAGCTTCCCTGGGCCGCTATCGACCCGCTGATTGGCAGCTTGGGCGAATTGACCGAGTTTAAAGCCAGGTTAGCCGTATGCGAAGTATTAAAAACCCTCGGCAAAGACCATATTGAATTACTGGCGCGTGGTCTCGAGGACGAAAAATGGTATGTGGTTCGTAATATAGTAGGCATAATGGGCGAACTCGATAATCCGAGAGTTATTAATTATCTCAAACGTACGATACGCCATCCTGACTACCGAGTCCGTCATGAAACCTTGACCGCGGTGGCCAAAATCAATTCTGAAGAAAGCGTCGATTTCATGATTCTGGCGCTGTCCGATCCCGACAATAAAATCCAGCTTGCCAGCCTTCGCTACCTGGCCGAAAAAAAATCCAAAAGGGCTTTTATGGCTGTCGAGAATCTTATTAAAGATAAAAATTTCCGCAATAAACCTCCGGAGCAAATTCGAGAAATTATCGAAGTCTATGCTATCCTCGGACAGGCCAAGGCTTTGCCTTACATTAAATCGTTGCTCGGGAAAAAGCTGCTTTTCGGGTCGGCCATGGATGAGCGACTCCGTATCTACGCGGCCGGAGCGCTTGGAAAAATCGATCAGGCTGAAGCAGTGGCATTACTTAACAAGCTGACATCAAGCAAAGATACCAAAGTAGCTGCCGCCGCGCTAAGGGCCATAGGCGGTAATAAAGGATCAAGATAAAATGGTTGATAGTGTTCAAACCCAACTTGCCAGCGATGATAAATACTCAAAAATCGGCCAGGAATTTTTGAGATCGTTTTACGCTATCTTAAAAACCGCTTCTCTCTACGAGGTCAATAACAATCGCTACATCAGCCAAGCAGGTGAATTCCGCCAATTGGTGGCCGAGATTTTTACCGATGAACCGAATTTGATTTTTGTCTTTAAAGAGGGATATTTTTTCCTAAACGATCTTAGGATAAAATCTGACCCCGGTGATGAAGAAGCGACAATATATTTTAAGGAAAAGTTCGAATCTTTAAATATAAGCGGATTCAATATCTTTTCCAGAGCCGATTCACGGGAAATTGATCGCTTTATATTTGGTCTAACTCACTTTAAAGCGCCTCAGGATAAGGATGAAGCTAACGCCCAGTTTAAAGAAAAGCTGGAAAAATTACAGATCGACAACATAATCCCCGTTAAAATCGCCGAAAACGCGGTCAATAAAAAAACCACAAACCAAAAATCAGAAACCACCAAAATAAAAGCCCGTAAAACTTTTTTTAATGCAATCGGCTCTGTTCAAGAAATCGTGAACCAGGCAAAATCGGGCAATAGAATAAACCTTACTAAAACCAAGCGCCTGGTTCAATCAATGGTTGACCAAATAATCGAAAGCGAATCTACCATGGTCGAATTGACCGTGCTTCGCGATTTCGATGAATACACATACGTTCACTCGGTTAATGTCTGCGTCTTGTCCATTGTGTTGGGATATCACCTTGGATTGGATAAAAAACGGCTTTCGGATTTGGGAGTAGCCGCATTATTGCATGATATCGGCAAGATTAGCCTGCCAATCGAGTTGGTAAATAAGCCTGATACCTATAATGAGATGGATTGGATGCAAATGCGGTCGCACCCAGTGTTCGGCGTAAAAACGATTCTTAAAACGCGGGGAAGCGACCTCTCGTCAGTAAGGGCAATCGCAACAGCCTATGAACATCATATAACATTTTCCGGCGGCGGATATCCTGAACTGCTCCAAAAACGCACCCCCTGTTTATTTGCTCAAATCGTAGCTATCGCCGATTCATTCAACGCGATGACCTCGGGACGGGTTTATCATCGCAAGCGGATGGCCGGCGATGAGGTTATTACCAATATGGTAAACCGCGCCGGTACCGACTTCAATCCATTACTTCTTAAGGTATTTATTAACACCATCGGGATATTCCCCGTGGGAAGCGTGGTCCGCCTTAACACCGATGAAATCGCTATCGTTTCCCGGACTAATCCCAACGACCTCGTCAAACCCGAAGTAAAAGTAATCGCCGATCGCGATGGTCTAAAGCCGGAATTGAAGATTATCGATCTTTCTACGGAGGAGGCGGCCAGTATCCATATCGCCGGTGTTATCGATGGCGATAAGTACAATATCGATCCGGCGAATTTTATCGATCTCGGTTAATGCGCTATTTATTTGAGCAGCGTAATTTTCCCCGTAGCGGCTTGCCCGCCAACATCCAAACGATAGAAATAAACACCGCTGGCCACCGAGTTATCCGATGATGCATTCCAGGTAATGCTATTCTGTCCCGCATCGCCAAGTCCGGAAATTTGCTTAACCAGTTTTCCGGTAATATCATAGATGGCTAAATCGTACAGGCTGGCTTCATGAAGATTAAATTTAATTGTCGTTTGGGCATTGAAAGGATTCGGGTAGCACGATACCAATAGAAAATTATCCGGTTTCGTTTGATTTACTTCTTTGACAGATGATGAAGCAGTTCCTCCTGATACAACGTATACTTTTCCGCCATGTCCGTTTAAAAATTGCGTGCCTACGATTACATCCGCAAATCCGTCGCCATTGACATCGCCGATACCACGAAGGCTGAATATCTTATATCCGCAACTAAACATCCAAACCGGATCGCCGGTCGCCCCATTAACACAATATACGTTTCCATCAAAGGAACCATAAACCACCTCCGGAATCGCGTCTCCGGTCAAATCCGATGTGTAATCTATAGCCCAGACATCGTCCCCGCCATAACCGCGCCAGAGTTCGTTCCCGTTTATACCATTAAGTGCTAACCCGTAACTCGCCCAGGATGCGATCAAGATATCCTCGTGACCATCATTATTCAAATCCGGGCAATTAACCACGCGCATTATTGGCGCTCCAATTGCAACGCGCCATAACATCTGCCCCTGACCAAAACGACGGCCATTGAACGCGTAGAGGTAATTGGAATTGTTCCAGGTACCGCAGAGAACGTCTCTATGACCATCATTATTTATATCCTGGATAGTCGTTGTGTTATGAGTTGACGTCCCAATTGTAAAAATCCACAACAATGTCCCGGTACCTTGCGAGGCTCCCGAAACACAATATGCATGAGTGCTATAATCGGCCCCGCCAAAAACGACCTCATCCATACTATCGGCATTAATATCAGCCAGCGATGTGACCGACATTACTGCGTCATCCGCCCTATACGACCATATTAACTGGCCGGTCGCTCCGTCTAACTGGAAAACCGCGTCTGCGTCGCTTCCAGCCGCCGCGATAACCTCCGGAATCCCGTCTCCGTTATTATCGCTGGTCTGTTTGACCGCGTAAACCCAGCCGCTGGGAGGATTTTGATATGTATCGAACGACCAGATCGTTTCTCCATTACTGCCATCAATCGCGAAAACGGAACGGCTCCCCCAGGACGTGGATAAGAGTATATCACTTACGCCGTCACCATTAATATCTGTCGCTGGCGATAAGCATTCATCGCCATATCCACCTGAGTTTGACGGCCCTCCCTGGGGACTGGCCGACCATAAAATATTAGGGGCATTTCCATCGCCAGAGCCTGAGAAACATATCAGGTTATCTCCGATTGCTCCCGCATCAAATCCTTCAGCTACCACATCCGGAAAACCATCGCCATCGATATCCTTAACCGCCGCCACACAGACAACATCCTCGATATGCTGATAAGACCAGATAGCTTCGCCCGGCAGAAATGCTCTCACCCCAAATGCATAGACATTTAAATCATGTCTGGGATGCAGGGGATCATTGCTGTAAATTTTCCAGAGATCCGAATAATCCCCCTCGTTAAAAGGAGCGAAAATCGGATGGATAACCAGGGAATCGCCCGCCTCGATAGATTCTCCATTCACCGATGGAAACTGTATCGCGCCTGTGCTTTTAACCGAATCGATAACCAGCATCTGATTGCCGGCGTTTTTAAACACAAGCGTCCTGTCATGCCAGCCATTAACCGAAACGTAGCCGAATTTCAAGGTATCAGGACTAATCACCAATAACGGTTGCGCCGCGACTATAGACACCATCGCAACTAAGAAACATAAAATACTTATCTCTCTACGCATGGTTACCTCCCCGGAAACAATATAATCTTTAACCGATAATCCCTCGGTTTATTTTAACATTATCATTTTCTTGACAGCTCTTATACCGTCCGCGTTTATGCTGTAAAAATACACTCCGCTGGCAAGCGTATTGCCATCATCTGATTTTCCATTCCATATTAAACTGTGGCTTCCTGCGTCCATAAAAGCGTCTATCGGTTGCGCCACAACTGAACCGCCTATATCATAGATACGTAACTTGACCGCGGATGGTTTTGAAAGATCAAAACATATTTTTGTATTCGCATTAAAAGGATTGGGGATGTTTTGTTTAAGCCTAAACTGCGCGGGCAGAACCGATCCCTCATCTATTCCGACCTGGACATCGACATAAAAATCTGATTTGCCCGTATAAGGACCCCAGCCATTAGCGTTCCCGCCTTTCACTCTCCAGTAATAGTGATTATTGCTCATCGCGGAATCAACTTCGAAATTTGACACAGTTACGTTCGAATCCAGTATGATGATATTTGAAAACATTGAATCGGTCGATACTTCAAGCAAATACTTAGTGGCCAATGTGACATCCGACCAATCAAATGTAAATATCCGTGTGCTTAACGATTCGGCCGGAGTCGGGTAAATTAGCTGAGGAGCCGGTGGCCGGGGATTAATCGGTCCAAGCAGGATATCGGTATTGGTCGGGTTCGACCCGCTTACTGTCACGTTCACTGTTTTTTGGCGATAGCCAGTTTTGATTATCCGAAGCGTGTACGAACCGGCGGCCAGCAACCTGCGATAACGTCCATAATCAGGGCGAGATAGTCTCGGATTGATATCGGCATTGATTGCCTGTGTTACTTGAACCTCTGCCTCTAACGGTTCTAGGGTTACCGAATCGCGGATTATACCGGTTATCCCCTGTCCAAGGGCTCTGTCCATCATATAGTATATGCCAGGAAGATTTCGAGATACTATCCCATCTACCATATTGGGGTTTTGGATTGTCGTATCGGAAACCTCGACCGTAAACGATGCCGTACCGAAATTTCCATACATGTACGTCTTTAAATCCCCCTTATTGACCAGTGCCCGCCGCGATTCATAAGTAGAATCGCCGGCATCCCTTGTGATTCTGGCGCAATACTGGGAACAGATGCTTGACATAAGCGCCTCATCGGGCGACATCCCATGCCCGCCCTGATTGGAATACCAGTACCAGGGATAGTATGCTTTCTCGGCTCTGCCATATGTCGGCGAATGGAAATCAAGACAAACAAGCGGTCGATATTTCCAGGCAAAATCGCGCATCGCCCGGTTTTCCGCTTCGCTGAAAGGAGCAGGCCCCTTATACATCAAGCTTTCTGGCGTCGTTACCGTGTCACCGGCATCTATCGTCCAGCCAAAATCATAATTTCGATTATTATCAACCCCGTCATGGATATCGAAAATCCCATTATGATCATTATCGCTTTTATTTTTACGCCAATTGGTTATACCATTCTCGACTACAATATGCCCTTCCGGATTAACCATTGGGATCGCGAATATTTCCAGCGATTCTATATATCTGGTTATGGTCGGATCTTCCAAATCGTATTTACGGACCATATCGCTAATCAAGCCAACTATTATCTCAACTCCCAACACTTCATCGGCATGCACTCCCCCGCAGAAAAATACCGCCGGTTCATCCTCGTCGATCCTTGGATTATCCGAAATTTTAACGCGCAACATCGGAACAGAATCTGTGGTGGAATACCCCATAGTGTCGACCCGGAGAATACTCGCATGGGTACTGGCAAAAAAGCCAAGAGTATCCAAAACCTCCTGATAAGTATGATAACGCGCCGGTAGAGTCTGCCCTATTGCCAACGATGGTATCGAGATTGCCAGGATGGCGATCAATCCATAAATTTTTCTCATTTCCGCTCCTAATTTGCTCTTTAAAATTAAAGTATCCTGAATTTAATATAGGCACGTGGGAATTTCTGTCAAGACCATTCTGTTGTTTCAAGCCATTGATAGACAACAGACTGGACGATTGCTCAAGTCGCGCCCAGCAAATTCAGTAATTCTTCCATAAAAGCTAACAGACCAACACTGAATTTTGTGCCAAAAAAATGAACAAATCGCAATAAAAGTAATGGAATTGTGTGAATGCTAATGAACTCGGATACGGGTATTATCTAAAAGCCTGACATTTCCAATCCTTACTACCAGCGAAATCAGCACGTTCCCCGATATCATCGTCAATTCGTCAAGATTATCCCATCGATTAAAACTTATATATTCTATGATTAATCCAGATTCGCTTTTAATAATGTTAGCCATCGTCTTACGAATTTCGGATATAGACCGTTGCCCGGCGCTAATCTCCCTCCGCGCGGCCAAAAGAGCTTTATGGATAACCGCCGCTTTTTGTAATTGGCTTTCGGACAGATAAGCATGCCGCGATGACATCGCCACACCAGCCTTGGTTCGAATTATTTGACAACCAATAACTTGCATGTCCAAATTTAAATCCGCCACCATTTTCCTGATTATGGCCAACTGCTGGGCATCCTTTTGACCAAAATAAGCGCGATGAGGCTTGACAATATTGAATAATTTCAGACAAACAGTTGCCACCCCTCTGAAATGGCCCGGACGAGCCGCCCCCTCTAATTTATTGGCGATTTCCGCTGGAACCACATAAGTTTGAAAATCGTTGGGATACATATTTTCCACGGATGGGTGGAAAATGAAATCGGCTCCCGATTCTTCAGCTAAACGACAATCCTTGCTAAACATCCTTGGATATTTTTGGAAATCCTCATGGGGCCCAAATTGCGTCGGATTCACAAATAAAGATACTACGGTAAAATCATTGTCTTCAGATGAGCGCCTTATCAGCGAAAGATGCCCCTCGTGAAGCGCCCCCATGGTCGGGACCAGGCCAATCGATTTTCCCTTATGCCGCAACGATTCGGCGATTTTTTGCATCGATTTGGGACTACGTACAATTTGCATATAAGTAATCGAAATATTAAGTTAAGTGTCTACGAATAACGAATATCTAAATCGGGATTACCCCTCGTAGCTTTCTTCAGGCCCCGGAAATTTGCCGCCCCGAACGTCTTCGCAGTACTTGCTTGCCGCTTCGCGGATAATTTTCGCCATCTGGGCATATTGCCGAACGAATTTCGGACGAAATTCCTCGAACAACCCAATCATATCAGATATAACCAGCACTTGGCCATCGCAACCGGCCCCGGCTCCAATCCCAATTGTGGGGATTTTCACCGACTCGCTGATTTCTTTGGCGACTTCTGGCACAACCGATTCTAGAACCATCGCGAAAGCCCCCGCTTCTTCAAGGGCTTTGGCCGATTTTAACATATATTCGCGCTGGCGATCGGTCTTACCCATGATTTTATAACCGCCGAACTTGTTTACCGATTGCGGCGTCAGCCCGATATGCCCCATCACTGGTATGCCAAAATCAACCATTTTACGAATCAGCCCCACCATCTCCAAACCACCCTCCAGTTTAACCGCCTCGACTCCTCCTTCTTTAAGGAACCGTCCGGCATTGTTTATGGCAATTTCCTCCGATGGCTGATAACTTAAAAATGGCATATCGCCTATTAATAATGCCCTTTTTGCCCCCCGAGCCACCGCCTGACAGAGTACGATCATCTGATCCATAGTAATCGGAAGCGTCGTTGAATGGCCATAG
>CAZTNJ010000019.1:0-10524 GCA_964614835.1 uncultured Ignavibacteria bacterium
GTTAGGGGTTTATATTGGGTATGCACCGTTTTTTTTGGTAACCTTTTACATTTTTAAAACCAAACGACCCTGGGCCGTTCCGAAGATGAAATTATCGATTCGCTGGCCAAAGTTACCAAGCAGATAATTGAATACGAGTTGAATTCACAAGAGACTTTAATGAAGGATGCACCGGATCAAATCGAGGACAAGGTCTGGCGGTCATATGGGATTTTACTTCATGCCCGCGTACTGACTTCAGGCGAAGTTATGAATTTGCTTTCGGCCTTGAGATTAGGCGTCAGCCTTCAATTGATCGATAAAGTGTCGTTGCCAAAAATCAACGAACTTCTGATTATTACCCAGCCTGCTCATATTCAGAAATACTACGACCGCGAAATGGATGCCACCGAGCGCGACATGATTAGAGCGGCGTTAGTCCGCGAGACTCTGGCAACAGGCGATAAAGCGTAAGAAATGGAGAGAGATATATATGAATGAAATGTTCACCGAACGAGCCAGAAAAGCCATTGAATATGCCAGGGATGAAGCGGCCCGATTAAAGCATGATTATATCGGCACCGAACACCTCTTGCTTGGCGTAATCAGGCTTGGCGAAGGTTTAGCTGTTGAAATTTTACAGAATATCGGCGTTGAACTGAATGAACTAAAAAAGAGCATCGAAGATATCGTTCAGCCATCCGGCGGCACCATGCAGATGGGGCAGTTGCCGCTTACCGCCAGAGCCAAAAAGACGCTCGAAGTATCTGGCAATGAAGCCAGGGCGCTTCGTTCTAAAGATATCGATACAGAACATATCCTGTTGGCATTGCTTAAGGATGAAGAAGGGGTCGCCGCGCAGGTATTATCGATGTACGATATCGATTATAAAGAAGTTTATGAAGAACTTCGTAATGTCCAATCCGGCAAACCATCGGCATTCGGTAAAAAACGCAAAAAATCAAAAACCCCGGCTCTCGATCATTTCGGCCGCGATTTAACCGAACTGGCAAGGCGGGGCAAGCTTGACCCGATTATCGGCCGTGATGATGAAATCGAACGAGTCAGCCAAATCCTGTCTCGCCGCAAGAAAAATAATCCCGTCTTGATTGGCGAGCCCGGCGTCGGAAAAACCGCGATTGCCGAAGGACTTGCTCAGCGTATTGTCGAAGGTAAAGTGCCGCAAACTTTGGAAAATCGCCGTATCGTCACGCTCGATATGGCTTCATTAGTTGCCGGCACCAAATATCGCGGCCAGTTCGAAGAACGCCTTAAAGCGGTGATGAATGAGATTATTAATTCACAGGATGTGATCATTTTCATAGATGAATTGCATACTATCGTTGGCGCGGGCGGCGCGGAAGGCAGCCTGGATGCTTCTAATATTTTCAAGCCGGCTTTATCGCGCGGCGAACTGCAATGCGTCGGCGCGACTACCTTGAACGAATATCGCAAGTATATCGAAAAAGACGGAGCCCTTGATAGACGATTCCAAACTGTGGTGGTAAACCCGCCAACAACGGAAGCTACTATCGCCATTCTGAAAGGGTTACGCGGTAAATACGAGGAACACCATAAGGTTATTATCACTGATGAAGCTATTGAGATGGCGGTGAAATTATCCGATCGCTATATTTCCGGAAGATTCCAGCCCGATAAATCGATTGATGTAATCGATGAAGCCGGCAGCCGAGTGCACCTCAATGCCTTCACCAAACCAGATATCTTCAACCAACTCGAAGACGAGATAATTGAGCTATCGAAACAAAAAGACGCGTCCGTAAAAAATCAAGAATTCGAAAAAGCCGCCCAGTTGCGTGACAGTATCAAGCTTAAAAAAGAGCAGTTGGAACAACAGAAAAAAGATTGGGAAAATAAGCGTTCTAACCAGCGAATCGAATTAAAGGGCGATGATATAGCCGCGGTTATATCGAAGATGACCGGTATCCCGCTGTTTAAACTCGAGGAAAAAGAATCCCGCAAATTGCTTCGTATGGAAGAAGACCTCAGTCAGCGTATCGTTGGCCAGTCCGAAGCGATTAAAGCCATCTCTAAAGCTATTCGCCGCACTCGCGCCGGATTAAAAGACCCCCGTAAACCTATAGGATCGTTCATTTTTCTGGGTCCGACCGGTGTCGGTAAAACCGAATTAGCAAAAGCGCTGGCATCGTTCTTGTTCGAAGACGATGACGCTTTAATTAGAATCGATATGTCGGAATATATGGAGAAATTTTCGGTATCCCGTTTAATAGGAGCGCCTCCCGGATACGTTGGCTATGAGGAGGGCGGTCAGCTTACCGAAAAAGTACGTCGCCGGCCCTACTCGGTAGTTTTGCTCGATGAAATCGAGAAAGCGCATCCGGATGTTTATAATATACTTCTTCAGATGCTTGATGACGGCCAATTGACAGATTCATTCGGACGCCGAGTCGATTTCCGGAACACGGTCGTAATCATGACCTCTAATATGGGTACTCGTGAAGCTAAAGCCGGCAAGACACTCGGCTTCCAAAAGATGGATGCTAAAACTGATTATGACGGTATGAAAGGGCGCATCATGGAAGAATTAAAGCGCTCATTTAATCCCGAACTGATTAACCGCATTGATGAAACAATCATATTCCATTCTTTGACGAAAGAAGATATCCTGCAGATTATCGGAATTCTGCTTAAGGATGTCGACAAGCGGTTGAAAGATAAAAACATGGTTATCAAATTGACCGAATCGGCCAGACAATTTTTAGCCGATAAGGGATTTGACCCCAATTTTGGCGCCAGACCGCTTAAGCGCGCGATTCAAAGATATTTAGAAGACCCACTGGCTGAAGAACTGCTTAAAGCCGATGCCGCAGCCGGCAACTGCGAAGTGGAAGTGTCCCACGAAGGGGATAATGAGGAGCTTTCCTTTAAAATAGAATCGACTAAACAAACGGAAGCTACTCGCATCTAATACATTAGCGATTTATCTTTAGGGCTGTCGGGCAATCACCCGGCAGCCATTTATATAGATAAACCCAATGATAACCATACTGACCATATTTGATAAATAATAGTTGCCATATTTTTTTGAATTGCTATATTAAATATCTGAATTGAGTAGGGAATTTTTGTTTTGTAAATAAAGAAAGGAATTTGTAATGGCTCATAAAAAAGGCGTAGGCTCTTCACGTAATGGCCGTGACTCCAATGGCCAAAGGATGGGCGTTAAAGCATACGGCGGCCGGAAAGTTCATGCCGGAACGATTATTATCCGGCAGCGTGGCACTCGGATCCATCCTGGCGATAATGTCGGGATAGGTAAAGATAATACTATTTTCGCGACCAAAGATGGCGTTGTAACTTTTTCGCGCGTTGGTAAAGATAGAAAAAAGGTATCGATAGTGCCATGAGCGCTTGCCCGGAGGCCATCTGCCGCCGGGCTTTATAATATCGCCCTGCAATTTCACCTGCTCGTCATAATGACTGAAATCAGAAGTAAAATCCCCAGACGAATCGGCGTTATTCTATCCGTCGAATCGATTTGGGAAGTGGTTTATGCTTTCTATCAAATCGACTTGAATGGCTTTATGCGATTACCAATCGCGTATGAACCATCAAACCATGAAGCCAAACCTAATGCCTCCCGAACCGCCTATTACAATTCAATATCAAAACTTGATGTTTCTAAAGCCGAGGATGTCAAACCCGGTTCTTTACAGGCATTGTTAATTTCCGTAGGCGAAAACGAGTTCAATCAGTTAAGTAATTTTCAACAAGTAGGCGAAGCTTTCGGAGTAGATCAAGGATTTCGGGCGTTTTTAAGGGCGGCCTATCGCCGCGGGATGCCGATAGGGGCTTTCGGTTATGCCGTGCCGCTTTTGGTCAAATCGATTCAAGGTATAACTAAAACCGGGCCGGTCGTGACAGTCGGCAACAATCCGATTTTACAAACCAGTATCGAAACGGCCGGGGCACAGGCGGTTGTTACCAGGCCGACAGAAGTAATAATCGATGAAACCAATAATCTGGTGACATCAGGCGGAATGATTGCGACTAATCGACCGACTGAAGTCGCTCAAGATTGTGAAAATATGTTTAAAGCCATAATGGAGCTTATAAAAGGATAATCTATGCGTGAAGTAGACTCCAAAGATATCACCTCGGCGGTGCGTAAATTGAGTATGGATGCCAATTATTATCTGGGCGAGGATGTTCTGGCTGCGTTGAAGAAATTCGAAAAGCTGGAAGAATCTCCGCTGGGTAAGGAAATCCTGAATCAAATATTAAAAAATGCCGATATCGCCGCCAGCAAACAAATGCCGCTTTGTCAGGATACTGGTCTTTCCGTAATATTCGCGGAGCTGGGTCAGGATGTCCATATCAAAGGCGATTTCAATGAAGCTATCCAGGAAGGAATAAGGCAGGGGTACAAAGATGGCTATCTGCGCAAATCGATCGTGGTCGACCCGTTAAATCGTAAAAATTCCGGGGATAACACCCCCGCCGTTATTTCGACCACGATTGTCCCCGGCGACAAAATCAAGTTAACTATTCTTCCTAAAGGCGGCGGCTCGGAAAATATGAGCCGTATCAAGATGCTTAAACCGTCGGATGGGGAACAGGGAGTGAAGGATTTCGTAATCGAAACCATAAAAATCGCCGGAGGAAATCCTTGTCCACCCCTTATAGTGGGAGTTGGTATAGGCGGTTCGTTCGATAAAGTCGCGCAACTGGCCAAGCACGCGCTTCTAAGGGAAGTCGGTAGCAGCCATCCCGATCCATTCTACGCCAAAATGGAAAATGAACTATTGGAAGAGATTAATAAAACCGGCGTGGGACCACAAGGTCTTGGCGGAAGGACGACCGCGCTGGCGGTGCATATAGAATATGCCCCATGTCATATTGCCAGTTTACCAGCGGCCGTAAATACTCAATGTCATTCGGCCCGTCACAAAACTGTCGTAATTTGAGGTGAGATAAAATGGACGATATTAAAATAACTACTCCGCTTACTGACGATGTTATCCGTAAACTTAAGGCCGGAGACCGCGTTTTAATAACCGGAATTGTGTACACGGCCAGAGATGCTGCCCATAAAAAGATGGTCGAACTGCTTGATAAAGGCGAGAAGTTGCCTTTTGATCCGAAAGGTCAGATTATTTACTTCGTCGGGCCCGCTCCCTCGAAACCCGGACAGATTATCAATTCCGCCGGTCCCACCACTTCGGGCAGAATGAACGCCTATTCGCCAAGAATGATAGCCGCTGGCCTGAAAGGAATTATTGGCAAAGGAGAGATGGGCGCCGGAGTTACCGAAGCGCTTAAAAAATATACCGCCGTTTATATGGTCGCGACTGGAGGCGCCGCGGCATTGATCGCGGATAGAATAACCGCGATGGAATTGGTCGCGTACGAAGAACTCGGCGCCGAGGCGATTCGCCGCCTTACTGTGAAGGATTTTCCGGCTGTCGTAGCTCAAGATTGTAATGGCGGCAATATATATATCGAAGGCGTCGAAAAATACAGACGCTGATAGATTTAAACAATTAAATAAATTGAAAAACCGCCCGATGTCGAATCGAGCGGTTTTTTTGCGCGCAGGGCTGTCACCGATTAGAATTATTTTACCGGGTTCTTGCCAATTTTCTATTTCGCTTCGTGCTTTTTAAAGGCAGATAGGCGACATCAGCTTTTTCGGATACCTGCTTTCTCGAATTGACGATAACTTTCGAGATAAGGAAAACTCCAATCAACGAGGATATCACGATTAAATAATACCAACCATGGCCGGGTGAGTTCAAGCCTACTGCCACCGGTTGTGCGGCTGTCCCAAAAGTAGCAAGAGTCCTGGAACCATCAACGACCTCGATATAATATTCGATTTTCTTGTCATTAAGGGCTGCCGCCAAAATCCTGAAGTCATATTCATCCGGCCGAATTGGCTTCATCACATTTTTCGAATACTTTTTAGAATTCCCGAACCTATAATGGGCAACTGGCACGCCCAAACCCAGGTTTTGGATTGTGGCTGTAATATGAAAATCCTCCGAGGTTGAAGCTTCCGCTATAGGAAAATGAATAATCGTCGGTAGTATTTCCTGATTCGTCGCCGTTTCAGTCGGCGTCTGATCGTATGAATGTACCGAATAGCCAGTGCTGGAACCGGCCACTTGAAATGGGATGGCCTGGTTTGCCGTTATTAAAATGACCGCAAAGCTTGTCAATACTGAAAGTTTCCGAAACATATCCCGCCTCCTGAACTATTGAACCGATCTATCATCCCAGCTGACTGTCGAATAGCTCTTTATCAGAGGAAGATAGATGTGATGATTATTCAAATCTCTGTAACTTGTAGTTAATCGACTGTCATGATTAAGCGTAACATGACCGCCGGTGAGAACCATAGCTTCATTACGCGCGATTACCGATCCGGTAAAAACGCAGCCGTCAGTAAACCAACCCGCGATTGAATGGTTAGTATAAAATACGCCATCCATGCGACTGACAGAAAAACTCGAAAAGCCGGAGTAATTAGTGACGCTGCTTGGCAAGTTATAGTAATTGGTGCTGTTAAAGGCCACGTCGAAATTGATATCCCGCGTATAATTATAAGCGCCGCCGTATAAACCATCACCATCAATATCCTCGCCCGTTCCGGCAACGATATGGTATCCAGAGGGTACCTGGGCCACACCGCCGGATATTGTTAAATCGGCCAATTGCTGGAATCCTCTGCTATCGGCGATAATCACGGTAAATTTGCCATCAGCTTCTTTCAAGGAAGCCGCGTATGGATTGGTTTTTGAATTAAGGCTTCCGAAAACGCCATCAACGCCAACATCCTCTTTACCATTATTCCGATAGTCATCCAGCCACCCGGAACCGTTTATGATGCTGCTCTTCCAGCTTGATTGAGTATGATCGCCGGCGATGATGTTCTTGGTCGTCATAAAGGTTACCATATCTTTATTGGCATTGGCAGTGCGCCAGGCTTCTACTCTGGCTGCATATTGTTCGGCGGTTTCCGTGCCGTAATTAAATGTCGGTCTGGTGGTCGGAGGATTGCTATATTTAACTTGTGAACCTATGTAAGTATTCCTGCCAACATAGAAAGAACCCTGGCCTTTTATCGTTCCCTTTATTGCCAGATTTCCGGTAATTGCCACTGTTCCCTCAATGATAATCGGATTAGCATCCGTACCGGTAAGCGCGACATTACCTTTTTCGCCCGTGTCATCTCCATAAGCGCCGGTGAATAGAACTTCCGTTGATTGAAGGACGCCATCGCCATTAGCATCAATACCGACTTTTCCGGCAGGGGCATCATAGTCACCCTTAGCCAATCCTATATAGTAGGGATTAAGTTCGTCATAATCGCCGTCGCCATCAATATCGGCCGGGTCGTTCAGGTTAGGCATATCAACCAGCGCTTTGTTGTCTTCGCTGATATCTACGCCGCCGTAACTATGGCGATTGACGCTATCGGATGCCATACCTCTGTAACCAGTGCCATTTAGCGGGAAAACATAACCGCCCGAATAGACGCCGCCGCCATCGATAACCTCGCCGGTCACAGGGTTATATCGGGGATTTCCGTTGCCCGTAAAGTATCCGGATAACAGGTCGAAATGCCCATTAGCTCTGACATTTCCATTGGCAACCGCGCCGCCGGCGGAGAATCCAGACCACCAACCGAAATGGTTTATAAAGTATGCGTAATCGAATACGCCGGATGGTAACACGCCAAATCGCATGGTGGCACTCAGCGTGACTGATTCGGTACCGCCATTTGCGGTGCCCGTTGCTTCAAGGGTCACATCGCGGCAATCCACGTATGGCGAACGAGCCCCGGGATTTACTACAGAGGTTACTCTGACCGAATATGAACCATCATTGCTAAAAGGGATATTTTGATAAAATAAGGAATCGCCCAGCGATTCAATCCAACCAAATGGATTAGTCATCGGGCTAACCCTTTCATCGTAAAAATTACCCCAAACATATTCGTTGATAGCGCGCTCCAGACCCGCTTCGGCGATATAAAACGCCTGCGAATTTCTCTTTACGCTGCCGGCGATATCAACATATGTGTTGGAATTCATCACTGCGACAATACCCAGAAAGGAGATCAACAGTAGAATAGGAATCACAACGGCCATCGCCATGCCTCGGTTATTTTTTAATTTGCTCTTCATTTAATTCTCCTTTCTATCTTCTTGTAATATATGTCCAGTATTCCGTTGAGCGAGGTAAGCCGTTCTGATCTGTCCAGCTCATTGTAATATGAAGTCTGAATACCCCGGGCGGAACGGTTACATCTGATTCGTACGCGTCGATTCGGGTAGTCCGGTTGTATTTATTTTCGATGTTCGTTTCATTGCGTATATATGGTAGTGGCGCATATCCGCCGCCAGCTCGTAATTGCTCGATTCTATCGCTTGCCAGAGTATTTGCCCGAGTCAATTCGCGCGAGAATGAATTTGAATCGGATGTAACTACCATCAGAGGCGCGATTCCCATGATTCCTATCGCCAATACCAACATGGCCGCCATGACTTCCAAAAGGCTGGTTCCTTTATTATTAAATCGAGTACTCATATTACCTACCTCATATTTCTCAGGTTGATAATTTGCGTTTCGGATCTGGTTAAATATTGTCCGCTCTTCACTCCTCTATCTTTTTTGGGCGAACGAGCGGTAATGGTTATACGAACCGAGCCTGGCGGCACCCAGGATGCCCGCAAATCCGAGATATCATCGGAATAAATCGATGTCGTTCCGTTAACTTCCTTAATTAATGTCGGGTGAAGGCTATCATTAGGCATATTCACGTAAAACCGTATTTCAAAGGTGTCGCGATGGATGGTGAGCGTATCGGGCGACCCTACAATCGAGTCGATCTCAATCGCGTTTACAGTATCGGGGATGCCAAAACCCGCCATCCGCGTTTGCTTGACGATCTCTTGCAAGGAAGCTCGTGCGCACTGTTGCATTTCCGAAACGTCTTCTTGTGAAAAATATTGCTGATTAGCCCTTACATAGAATGTTAGCGCGGCGCTTGAAATTATTACCGTCAATAAGGTTGCGACCAGAAGTTCAAGAAGGGTAAAGCCATTATCTCGATTCATTTTCCTCATCTTTTTTGCTCCTCGGCTATCACGCTGTCCTGCATTATCAACCCCCCAAATAGCAAGAAACGCGCCGGTTAGACATAAATCTCGTAAGCTGAAATAAATCAATGAATTGAATGACGCATCCCAAATGTATTTAGATCGAATTCTTCATTTAGTATGGGAGCAATCCCATCCGTTCTTTGATACTAATCTTTGTATTATGTTGCGTTTAAGAAACTTTACAGCAATTAAAATAGAATTGTTTAAATCTGAAATATGGGCTAAATCCCATTCGCCGATTTTTGCTTTGTCATTTCGAAGGGGATTGAAATGCTTACGGTTAATGAACAGGTGTCGCCTAAAAAACATTTGACTATTCTTTCAATATTTAACATTCTGAATTGTTGGAAGGATTTTGAAATCGATGTTATCGAAAGATGATATCGGTGGCAATTTCTGTGATAAAAGATGCTTAACGTTTGGGATAGATTCCCGGTTGCCATTTTGAGGCAGCCTAAGATAAGCTAAGGAGGTATCGCATGAACGGTTCGATATCCTCGCGCAGCGCCATATTCTGGTTTCTGCAGAGGATTACCGGCCTGCTTTTGGCTGTATTCCTTTTCACCCATGTCAAAGTGCTTCACTTTGATTACAATTTTGCCGAACGAGGTTTGATGGATTTCGACTTCGTTATCCAGCGGCTTCAATCCAGTTTGGGTTGGAGTATATTCTATTTTTGTTTTATACTTTCCGCTTTATTTCATGGCCTTAACGGCGCCTGGGCGGTAATTATGGATTTCCGCCCATCTAAAGCCGGCCAAAAAGCCTGGTTGGCCATACTCTGGATTATCGGGATTGGGGTAGCGGTTTGGGCTTTAAATACTCTTAGCTCATTCTATAGAGGTGGCGTATGAAATTACTGAGGATATTCAAGGCCACCAAAGACGAAGTGCAATTGAATCCTTATATCGGATCCTGGGCTTGGTTATTGCATAGATTATCAGGTTTGGGATTGTTGGTGTACCTGTTGCTTCATATGTGGGTATTGGGCTCTGCCAATTCAGGGCCGGAGGCTTTCAATCAACGGCTCAGTACAGTTCAGACTCCCTTATTCCACATTTTAGAAATCGGTCTTATCGGGATTATCTTCTATCACATGTTCAATGGTATTGCAATTGGCATAGTTGATCTCACCGGTCTCACCCGCAAACACAAACCATTTGTTATCGCCGGTGTTTGTTTGTTTCTGGCATTTACGATTTTGGCCGCAGTACTAATTCTTCCCCGCGTGGCGGCGCATCACTAAGGAGGTATGATGATATTTCATGATATATTGATTGTTGGCGGCGGTCTGGCGGTTATTCGCGCGCATGTGAAAACGGTATTAAGGTCCCCCACCACCCCGTTTTTACCAAAACCAAACATTAATTTAAAAATTGGGGCCCCCCCCTGG
>CAZTNJ010000019.1:10534-30059 GCA_964614835.1 uncultured Ignavibacteria bacterium
CATCCGTTACGTTCACATTCGGGCGCGGCCCAGGGCGGTATCAACGCCGCTTTGGCCAACAACCCTGCCTCGGCGGATGATACTCCTGAACGCCACGCGTATGACACGATTAAAGGTTCTGATTTTCTGGCAGACCAGGAAGCGGCCATCACGATGACCGCGGACGCGCCCGGTGTAATCTATGAGATGGAACACTGGGGCTGTCCGTTTTCTCGGATGGATAACGGGAAAATTGCCCAGCGTCCATTCGGCGGCGCGGGTTATCCTCGAACCTGTTACGGCACTGATCGTACCGGCCAGTATCTTCTTCACACACTCTACGAAAAAACTGTTGCGGTTAATACTAAATTTTACGAAGAGTGGATAGTCCTGAATCTCATTATTGGCGATGATAAAACCTGTAAGGGAGTAATCGCGCTCAATATCGCGGAGGGCAAAATTGAAGTAATGGGAGCCAACGCCGTAATTTTCGCTACCGGCGGTTCGGGCAGGATGTATGGCAATACCACCAACGCCTATGCCAATACTGCGCTGGGGATGGCGATTCCTTACTGGGCCGGCATTCCTTTAAAAGATATGGAATTTATCCAGTTTCATCCAACAGGATTGTACGGCTCGAACATCCTGATGACCGAAGGTTGCCGTGGCGAGGGCGGCTATCTAATCAACAACGATGGCGAACGATTCATGAAAAAATACGTTTCCGAAAAGGTCATGGAGCTCGGTCCGCGTGATATCGTCTCTCGTTCTATTCAAACCGAAATCAACGAGGGCCGGGGGATAGGCGGCAAGCCGTATGTGTATCTTGACCTTCGCCACCTGGGCAAAGCCAAGATTATGGAACGCCTGCCCGGTATAAGGGATCACTGTCTTGACTTTGTCGGGATTGACCCAATCGATGAGCCGATACCGGTTAACCCATCGATGCATTACACAATGGGCGGTATCGATGTCGATATCGATGGACAATCCAAGGCCAAAGGATTTTACGCGGCGGGCGAAGCATGCGCCGTATCGGTTCATGGCGCAAACCGTCTCGGCGGAAATTCGCTTCTTGACACTATAGTATTTGGAAGACGTTCGGGCAAAGCCGCCAGCGAATATGTGAAAAACATGCCCAAGAAACCGGATGAGGCGGCACTCAAAAAAGGATTGGACAAATTCAATCAGTATCAGGATCGTTTTTATAACACCAAAGGGGACGAAAATCCTTATCACATAAAAAACGAACTAAATGCTCTGATGCCAAAATATGTTGGTATTTTCCGCGATAGCGATAACATGAAAGTCGGTCTACAAAAAATCCGCGAACTCAAAGAACGTTTCCGGAAAATTCGCCCAATCAAAGAGGGGCGCGTTTTTAATATGGATAGAGTCTGGATTATGGAATTGGCCGGCAGTTTGGATGTCGCCGAAGTGGTTTGTCTTGGGGCGTTGGCCCGTACCGAATCGCGCGGCTCGCATTCGCGTACCGATTTCAAGATGCGCGATGATGCTAATTGGCTGAAACACACGCTGGCATACTACAACCCCGAAGGGCCAAAGCTCGAATACATGTCGGTGCAGGTTACCAAATACCAGCCCGAGGAAAGGAAATACTAACATGGCAAAATTCAGCGTTTTTAGATATAACCCCGAAAACGGCGCCAATCCCGGATTTCAGGATTACGATATCCCCGATATCAAAGGGATGACAGTACTTGAAGGTTTGTTCTACATCCTTGAAGAAATCGACCCTACTCTGGCATTTCGCTGCAGTTGCCGTGAAGCCGTTTGTGGTTCCTGTGCCATGCATATCAACGGTAAATACACACTGGCCTGCAAAACCCAGATATCGACGTTGCAGCAACCGGTAACTGTCCGTCCATTGGCGCATATGCCGATTATTAAAGACCTGGTGGTTGACCTGACTCAATTCTGGGAGAACTACAAAACGATTAAACCATATCTAATTCCCGCCGAAAAGCCGCCGGAGAAAGAATATTTGCAGAGCCCGGAACAGCGCAAGAAACTTGACCCCCATGTGGATTGTATCCTATGCGCCGCCTGCTATGGTTCCTGCCCGGTTTCCAATGGCGATCCCAATTACTTGGGACCGCATGCGTTGCTTAAAGCCCTGAGGTTTGTTGAAGATTCCCGCGATGGCGCCAAACATGAACGGTTGGCAGTGGTAGCCAAAGATGTCGGCGTGTTCCGCTGCCACACGATTTTCAACTGCCAGAAAGTCTGCCCGCGTGATCTGGATCCGACCGGGGCAATCAGCAAGTTGAAAATCAAGATTCTCGTGGAGAAGATGCCATTCCTCAAATTCCTTGACAGGTAATCTGCCGAATAATTCGCAATCTTGAAGGGCGTTCGAAAAGGGCGCCCTTTTTTTGTCGGAAGAAAAGTTCATATTGCCCGAACCCTTTGCATCGAATAATAGTTATATATTCCAACGAATAAGTATATTAACACTTTAAAAAGGATTAAGAATGCCGTTAGCAGATAGAAAACTTTGGGCAGTATTGTTGATAATGATAGTCATTGTCATATCAGCTATGTTTTCACAGGCTCAATCATTCAATGAAATCCCCGGCAGTTTTCCGTCGATATATATGAGTTCATCGGCCTGGGGCGATTATGACAACGACGGCGATTTAGACCTGCTTATGCAAGGATTTTCCTCGCAGTTCGCTGCGATGACCCGATTGTATCGCAATAATGGCGACAGCTTATTTATTGAAATCGAAACCGAGTTGCCCGATGTCAGCGACGGAAGTGTCGATTGGGGCGACTACGACAATGATGGTGATCTGGATATTCTTATTCTCGGTCAGGACAATGGTCTGGGAGTGACAAATGTATTTCGTAATGATGGCAACGCTATCTTTACCGATATTCAAATCATCGTAGTTCCTTTATTTAACGGTAAGGGCTTCTGGAATGATTTCGATAATGATGGCGATCTCGATTTTGTTGTTGCGGGAAGCTCGGTCGCCCGAAATACGGTAAGCCTTTTATATCGCAATGACGGCAACGATGTATTTAGCGAAATCGACGCCGGTATTATACCGCTCTGGCGCGGGTCGCTCGATTGGGGAGATTATGATAATGATGGCGATGCTGATTTATTGATGACCGGCACCAATCTTTCCCATAATCCAAGAACAAAATTATTCCGGAACGATGGCGATGGAAATTTTATCGATGTTCAAGCGCCATTTTTCAACGTTACCGATGGACAAGCGATTTGGGGCGATTATGAGCAGGATGGCGATCTGGATATAATCTTAAATGGTTCCGACAGCTCTTTTCTTGATGCCGTCTCGCTGATCTATCGCAACAATGGCAATGGTTCATTTACCGATATGCAGACGGTTCTTGCCGGGGCAGGCGAGGGGTCGGCTGTGGCGGGCGGCGATTATGATAACGATGGCGATTTGGATTTCTTGATGATCGGTTCGATTTTTGGCGGTACAGTGCTTTATGGCAACGATGGCAATAATATCTTTACGCCGGATACATCGACTATACGGGATGGCTGTTGCGGGTCAATCAGCTGGGGCGATTTTGATAATGACCGCGATTTGGATTTATTCATTTCCGGCCTAATGATTAATCCTTCGAGACTATATCGCAACGATGTGTCCGAAACAAATAATCCACCGACGCAGCCTCAATCAATTTCGGCGGAAGTCCGGGACAATCAAGTCAGATTGAGCTGGCATCCCGCCAACGATGATTTAACCATGTCGGCTGGGTTAACCTACAATATCCGAATGGGGACTACTCCGGGCGGTGTCGACATCGTTTCGCCAATGGCCGATATAACAACCGGGTTCCGCAAAGTTGTCAGGATGGGGAATGCTTTTCAAGATACCACCTGGGTCATAAAAAATCTGATACCTGGAACATATTACTGGGCGGTACAAGCTATCGATAACTGTTTCCAGGGGTCGCTATTCTCACGGGAAGATTCATTTGTGGTCGGAACTTCGACCGCGCCGGAAAATCCCGACAATCAACCGAAACGGTATATAATAGCCGGCAATTACCCGAATCCTTTCAACGCTATGACCGTTATCAAATATAATCTGTCCGAACAATCACCGGTGCGGCTCGATATCTTCAATTTAACCGGCGCGCTGGTTCAATCATCAACCTTGGGCAATCAACCGGCGGGGGAGAATCAGTTTGTTTGGGATGCCCGGTCGTGGCCATCGGGGATATACTACTACAAAATTAAGGCTGGCGATTCTAAAGCGATCGGCAAGATGGTTTATTTGAAATAGCGTATAAAAGAAAGAGGCGGCCAGTATCGTCGGGTCGCCTCTACTATCATTTTAAGGACGTTTACATGTGGTTGGGAGTCCTTTCTTAGCCATAAAAAGCGTTACATGTGCATCATGCATCACTGCGTGCCTGATAGTCAGCGGATAGTTGCTGCCGCAGGCTGGGAACCCTGCCGCCCGTCAAAAATCGACACTATAATCGATTCGTTTTATTGTTAACTAATTGTAAAATAGTAAGTAATGTTTAAGGGTTCATTAAATTATATCGTTCATTGCTTTTGAACATCTCGAAATAGTGAACAATTATATAAAAACTTGTGGCTTTTTGTTCAAAAAATAAGTAAGTTCACCATTAATGAACAAGCAAAATAAATGAACTGGATTATTATGAATAATAAAATAATGGAACTTGAAATCCTAGAGAAGGCCATAGATGCCCTGAGGGCCGTAACAAACGCCCAGATAGATTGGGAAAAAGATGTAGCGGAAAAAGCCATTACCCCTAACCATAGGGATGTTGATGCGAGACTAACGATAACACTCGGGCAAAAGGAACTGAAGTATAATGTCGAAATAAAGGCCACAGTTACCCAAGTCAGTATGGGAATATTGATAAACCGACTGCGCGTTCAACCTGAAAAGCGTCTCTTGGTCGCGCAATATATCCCGATACAATTCGCCCAAATATTAAAAGAAATGGAAATCCCGTATATAGACACTGCGGGCAATGTATATATAAACGAACCGCCAATTTACATTCAGATTCAAGGAAAAAGACCTGAGAGGATTGAATGGCCCAGGTTATTAGAAGATGGCATATTAGGCAGCAAAGGGCTCAAAGTCGTATTTACCCTGCTATGTAATAATGGAATGGAGAATGCGACATTCAGAGAAGTGGCGAAGAAGACCGAAGTTGCTCTTGGGACAGTTGACCGCGTGTTTAAGGAATTAACCAAAAGAGGGAATATTATTGAGGTTGGCAATAAAAAAAGAAGGCTTATTAAGAGAAGAGAATTGCTTGATTGGTGGGTCGCCGCTTATGCAGAGAGACTGAGGCCAAAGCAACTTATCGGGAAATTTGAAACGGATAATTTATTGATGTTTCAGCATATTGATTTGGCCAAATATGACGCTCTGTGGGGGGGAGAAAAAGCCGCCGAAATTCTTACAAATTATTTAAAAGCCGAGTTTATTACAATATATACTAAGAAACCGATAAATGAACTTTTGATAAGATTTGCACTTCGAAAAAGAGATTATGGTAAGATTGAGGTCAGGGAACGTTTTTGGCATTTTGAAGATGAATGGCATAATAGGGGATTAGTTCATCCTATTTTGATATACGCAGATTTATTATCTACTGGGGATCCGAGAAATATAGAGACAGGAAATATTATTTATGATCAATACATTGGTAGATATTTCGGGGAAAATTAATCCTTCTTGGTTGGAAACAATATTAGACTTAGACGTAATTACTAAAGAGGCGGGGATATCTTATCTTATCGTGGGGGCGGCCGCACGTGATTTTGACAAATTACTATCATTATTGAGGAATATTAAAGTAGGGCTTAATGAATCAAATATTTTAATGAAATAAATTGCCACCCATCAATATTCCCTTTTTCCTAATAACAATTATTCATTAATTAATAAATTCATATTATCAATTTTTCGGTGTTTCGGGACCTACGGTTCCCGTAATACAAATAAAGGCGACCCGCCGAGGCGGATCGCCTTTAATAAAGTAATAAAAGCTGATAATTATTAAAAGCTCTCTCTTGCCAGTTTAATCATCACAGCTTTTTGGGCGTGAAGTCTATTTTCAGCCTGGTCGAACACCACCGAATGCGGCCCATCGATAACCTCATCGGTGATTTCCTGGCCGCGATTGGCCGGTAGACAATGCATCACGATTACGTTGGCATCGGCCTTATGAAGTAGTTTCGTGTTCACCTGGAAATCGGCTAACTGTTTGGCTTTCTGTTCGGCAAGGTGTTTCTGACCCATCGAGGCCCAGACATCGGTGTAAATAACATCGGCATTAACAACAGCCTGCGCTGGGTCGTCGGTAACGAGGATTTTCGATTTGCCGGCGCGTTTAGCTTCATCGAGAAGTTTCTGGTCGGGCGGCGTTTCTTTACTGGTGCCGATACGCAATTCAAACGGCAAGCGGATTGCTGCCTCCAGCCAGCTATTGGTAACGTTGTTGCCATCGCCAAGATATGCAATTTTTATGCCGTCGATTTTCCCCTTATGCTCGATAATCGTTTGCATATCGGCCATAATCTGGCATGGATGCGACAAATCGGTGAGCCCGTTGATAACCGGAAAATCGGCATGATGAGCCAACTGTACTACCGATTCGTGCGAAAATGTCCGAATCATAAGCATCTGGACATAGCGTGACAGCACTTTGGCGGCGTCATGGATAGTTTCGCGGACGCCCAGGTCGAATTCATCCTTAGTGATATATAGGGAATGTCCGCCTAATTGCTGGATCCCAACTTCAAATGAGACCCTGGTTCGAAGCGATGGTTTATGGAAAATACAGGCGACTGTTTTACCGGCAAGCACATCCAGATGATGCGGTTTTTTCTTGATATCAATAGCCAGTTTTAAGGTTTCCCTAATTTCTGCTTCCGAAAAATCAGTAACTGCCACAAAATCGCGTTTCATTTATTCCTCCAAATTAAATATCATTCCCATCAATACGGCTAATATACATTTCTGGCTACTCTAAAGCAAGAGGGGAGTCGTAAAGAAAAAAGCCAGACCGAGCAGCTGTCGTAACTATTGGTCTGGCTTGAAGTTGTCAAAATGGCGGATCGTCTAAGCAACAATCGCCAGATAATACAGTTCTCCTTGTCGTTCGATAATAAAAAGTACCTGAGTTCCTGGTCTGAGACCCTGTATGAGTTTCTTGTAATCATCCAACCCGGTAATAACCCGCCTATTGATGCTTCTGATAATGTCGCCTTCCTGGAATCCCAGTCCGGCTGCAATTCCGTTCTCTTTTATACCTTTCACAAGTACGCCGCGATTATCTCTGATACTGTACATGCTGGCTATCTTGGATGTTATCGCTGCCAATTTAAGTCCAAAGCGATCCTCAAAAGTTGGCGCATTTTCTATCGGCATTTCTTCTGGAATCAATTTGAGGTTGAGAGTATCATTACTTCTAGTAATAATTAAAGATATGGGCTGCCCGACCTTAGCAAAACTGGCGATATCTTCCCAGTCTGATTCCCTTTCGACTTTTTTATCATTGATAGATACTATGCCATCGCCAGGATGGATGCCTGCCTGTTTGGCGGGCGACATATCGTCAACTTCGGAGACGATAAGCCCGGATTTCTGGTTGAGATTCAAGCTTTGCGCCATCATTGGAGTGATTCGCTGAACTTTCATCCCAACCCAGGCCTTTTTAACCTGTCCGGTACTGATCAGGTCCGCAATAACGGTTTTGGCGCGGTTAATTGGAATCGCGAAACCTATACCTTCCGAACCTCTACTGGATGTAAAAATGAATGCGTTAACGCCGATTACCTCCCCTTTGGCATTTACCAGCGCCCCTCCCGAATTACCGGGATTAATTGCGGCGTCGGTCTGAATCATATTTCGATACACCTGCTTGAATCCAGCTTCCGGTTTTATATCGCGATTGGTTGCCGAGATCACGCCAACGGTTACGGTCGGTTTCGAATCATCAAGCAAATATCCGAAGGGATTTCCTATCGCGATCGCCCATTCGCCAATCATTAGATCATCGGAATTCCCCAATGCCGCGTAAGGGAAATCCTTTTTATCTGAAATGATTTTCAATACGGCCAAATCGGATGATTCATCGCTGCCTATTATTTTGCCTTTGTATTGGTCGCCAGAAGTCAAAGTGATTGTTATGTCCTCGCTGCCCTTGACCACATGGTCATTGGTCAGTATATATCCTTCCGGGTTGATTATAATCCCAGAACCCATAGAATGAGTTTTACGACGATATTCGCGCGGCCCATAAAAGAAATAATCCCAAAAATCAGCTCCGAACCCCGGATTGGTTTGACGATAAACTTGGGTCTGAACGACCGATATCGACACGACCGCCGGACCAACTTCTTGCGCCGCCCTGACTATGGCATTGTTTCGTGAATCATCGATGTTATAGTTTAGGTTATCAGTGGCGTTCACCTGTAATGCGTTTGGCGTTGTAACGGTAGTATCGAAAAGCATATTTGAGGCCTGTCTTTTTACATTTATGGCTGATATCATTTTAATTATACCATATGTGGATGCCGAACCCAAAAATGCCCCGACCAAAATAATTATTAGAAGTCCCGCTATTTTATTTAATCTCATAAATTCTCCATCGTTTACTTTTTCGCCACATTATACTAATAAAAAGGGCTTTGGTTGCAAGTGAGATTTAATCGATTTAGGTTTGTTTTTGTAATTGAAACGGCGTTAAAAATATGTTAGTTTAAAGCAATAATAAATGGTTTGGGGGTGCTACATATTACTGAGGGTTGAATGTCCGAACGGAAAATCAGGATGACCGAATACGCCGCTTGCGCCGGCTGAGCGGCCAAATTTTCGCCGCAGGCGCTGGCCCAGGTTCTGGGTCAGATACCAAAAACGCGCTATGATAATGTATTGGTCGGCAATGAGTATTTCGACGACGCCGGGGTGGTTCGCTTTATCGGAGATACTGGCATCGTAACAACTGTCGATTATTTTACGCCGGTAGTCGATGATCCCGTTGATTTCGGACGAATCGCCGCCGCCAACTCTTTATCGGATATCTACGCGATGGGCGCGACTCCAATATCGGCGCTTAACATCATCGGTTTCCCAGAAAAGAAACTACCGCTTGAGGTTATGGTGGATATCCTCAAGGGCGGCGCCGAAATTTGCAATCTGGCCGGTATGCCGATTGTGGGTGGACATTCGATTAAGAGCGATGAGCCATTTTTTGGACTATCGATAACCGGGCAGGTAAATATCAACAAAATGATGACTAATGCCGGAGCAAAACCGGGCGACCAGCTCTATCTCACCAAACCGCTTGGTTCGGGCTTGATTACGACTGCCGCTAAAAACGGCAAAGTTGATATGGAAGTATTGAACAAAGCCCTGATTATCATGGCGGCGCTTAACCGTGAAGCTTCCGAAGCCGCCAAAATCGCCGAAGTTGTCGCTGCCACCGATGTCACCGGCTACGGATTTATAGGCCATCTGATGGAGATGATGGTGGCCTCGAACACTTCCGCAACAGTGGAATATTCGGCTGTGCCCCTGATGGATGGCGTAAACGAACTTGCCGCTATCGGGATTTTCCCAGGCGGCAGTAGCGCCAATTTCTTCTATGTGGATCAAAGCGCGGTTTGGGATGATGGGCTAAGTTTCGAACAGAAGAAGATCCTTTGCGATGCGCAAACATCGGGAGGACTGATAATTTCAGTAAATGCCACAAACGCGGCCAAACTCGAATCGGCTTTGATTGAACGCAATGTTCCAGTCTGGCGGGTGGGCGAGGTCACAAAAAGGGAATCATGGCTGGTAAAAGTAACGAAAAGCTAAGGCGAATTCCCTCCGTTTCGGCTGTTTTGGAAAATCCCGAAACCAAGCCGCTTATCGATCAATGGTCGTTCGCGTATGTGTCGTATATCGCCAAACAAGAAATCGCCGAAGCCCGCAAAAACGCGCTTAAGACTAATGCGATTCCCGAGTTGGCGCAAGTAATCTCCAATATAAAATCGATTTTGGCGCAAAAACGCGCTGATATAATAAAACCGGTAATAAACGCTACTGGCGTTGTTCTTCATACTAATCTTGGCCGCGCGCCAATCGGTGAATCCATATTGCATACAGTATATGATGTAAGCAAAGGATACTGCAATCTTGAACATGATTTAATCGGAGGCAAAAGGTCCAAACGGGGAGAACTTGCCGGCGAATTGGCGGCGGTTTTGGCGGGAGCTGAAAGCGGTTTAATTGTTAATAATTGCGCTGCCGCCGTATTACTGATAGTCACCTGTTTCGCGCGGGGAAAAGAAGCGGTGGTTTCCCGCGGCGAGTTAGTGCAAATCGGCGGGGGATTTCGAATCCCCGAAATTATCACGGCATCAGGCGCCAAATTAAAAGAAGTCGGCACGACCAATCGAACCATGCTTAAAGATTATGCCAAAAATATCAATAAAAACACTGGACTGATATTAAAGGTTCATCTTTCTAATTTCCGCATGGAGGGTTTTACCGAGGAGGCGACTCCGGCGGAGTTGGCTGATCTGGCCAGGAAAAATCATCTTCCTTTGCTTTACGATTTGGGTTCGGGTATGTATGATGATTATGGGATTTTGGCGTTTGAAGATGAACCGGATATCGAATCGGCGGTTAGATCGGGCGCTACGCTGGTCAGTTTCTCTGGCGACAAATTATTCGGCGGACCGCAGGCCGGCATAATTATCGGAAAGGCGAAATATATTTCGATGTTATGGAAACATCCGCTGTACAGGCCGCTTCGCCCCGATAAGATGAGCTTATGTGCGATCGAACAGACACTGCTGGCGCATCTGAAAAATCCCACGAAAATCCGTTTGCATGAAATATTTAAGGCTGATATCGACAAACTCCGGCAACGGGCTATCGCCATTTGCGCCGAATTCGGCGACCATCAGGTTATTCACGGCCCGATGAAAAGCGTAGCCGGCGGCGGGTCAACCCCGGCGATCGATTTCGATGGCTATGGGCTGACTATTAAAGCCGAAGTTCCCAATTTGGATGAGAAGCTTCGCCTTAGCGATCCGCCGATAGTAGCCAGGAATGTTAAAGGCAAAGTGATGTTAAACCTAACAACGATTCTTCCAGAACAAGATACAATCGTGATCAAGGCCCTCAAAGCATGTTTGTCATAGGAACTGCCGGTCATATTGATCATGGCAAATCGGCTTTAGTTAAAACGCTCACTGGAATCGACCCTGACCGCTTGCCGGAAGAAAAAGCGCGCGGTCTGACAATCGACCTTGGATTTGCCTGGATGACTTTGCCCTCCGGCGAATCCGTAGGCATTGTCGATGTGCCGGGACATGAGCGATTTATTAAAAACATGGTTGCCGGAGTTGGTGGAATCGATGCGGTTATTTTCGTAATTGCCGCCGATGATGGCTGGATGCCTCAATCAGCCGAACATCTCGATATTCTCAAATTGCTGGGAATTAAAACCGGTCTGGTAGCATTAACTAAAGTTGACCTTGTCGATAGCGAATATCTTGAGATGCAGAAAAAAGATATCGCCGACAAACTTGCCGGGAGTTTTCTCGAACGGGCGCCGATTATTCCTTTTTCCTCGCGAACTGGAATCGGCAAACAGGATATAGTTGCCATACTTCAGGAAATTCTGCAACGGGATATAATCCGTATCAAGTATGATTCGCCTCGATTGTATATCGACCGCAGTTTCATTATCAAGGGGATCGGCACCGTGGTTACCGGGACGCTTCTGGAAGGCGAATTGCGGGTTGGTCAGGAAGTAGAGATCTGTCCGACCGGAAATAAAGCCAGGTTGCGCAGCTTGCAGACCTATAAACAATCGATTCAGGTCGCCTTGCCGGGAAGTCGGGTTGCCGCAGGACTTACCGGTGTTTCCACCGAACAGGCCCCGCGGGGCGCGGCTATAGTATTTCCCGGATTCTTTCGGCCGACCGACGCTATTGGAGTAAAATTACGAGCTTTGCCGAATATCGGGCTGCCGATTAAGAATAACGAGGAAGTATATTTTCTACTGGGCACCTCGGTAACTTTTGGCAAGATACATCTTTTCGAAGGGAACACCATCGCTCGCGGCGACCAGGTTTTCGCATCGATATATTTGAATGAAAAAATATGCTGTCGACTCGGCGACAAATTCATAATCAGGCGAATTAGTCCGCAGATGACTATAGGCGGCGGCGTGATATTAGACTGGAATTTCCGGCATCTAAAACTTAAAAAAGCCCGCCAATTGGAACTTCTCCAAACCCGTCAAAATCTAGAACTTGATTCGGTCATAAATACCGAATTAAAAAAGGATGACAAATTAGATTCCGCGATATTGAAACTGAATAGCTGTTTTAGCTCGGCCCAAATCGATAAATTTCTGAGTGGTTCGACCGAGGTTGTACAAGCAGGGGCGGCGATTACCGATAGAAGTATGTTCGATAAATATCTCGAACCGGCGTATCGGGCGCTTGCCGAAGATCATACGGTTCGGCCCTGGGCGATTGGTATGAATATCGGCGATTTCTCGCGCAAGTTACATATCCCCGCGGGCCGCGTTTCCGATATTATTGGTCACCTGATTTCAACCGGCAAATTCGCGCAGACTTCTGGGTTGATAAGATTAGCTGAACATGAACCGCATTTGACGCCTTCACAAAAACAGTTGGGCGGAAAATTATTCGCTATTTTATCGGCTAGTCCTTTGGCCGCGCCATCAAAAAAGGATTTTATCGCTGAAGACCCGGCTTATGAAGTTGTGATAAATTTTCTGCGCGATAAAGGCGAGTTGATTGAATTAAAAGGAGAGCTTTTATTTACAGCTGCCGATTTCGCCAAGATAAGCGATAGAATAGTGAAATTAATTAAGGCAGAAAGACAAGTAACGGCATCCAGAATAAAAGACCACTTGAATACTACCCGTAAATATATTATTCCTCTCCTGGAAAAACTCGATGCCCTCGAGATTACTAAAAGAGATGGTGATTTGAGGATACTGGGAGAAAAAGCATGAAGACGCTTTTTACGAATGCAACGATATATACCCCAGAAAAATCGCGGGCTAACTCTATCGCGGTCGCGGATGGGCATGTTTTAGAGATTGGCGGAAAGTCGAAGTTAATCGGATTGAAACGCCATGGTTTTAGCGTAATCGATTTAAAAAAAAGAACGGTCCTGCCCGGTATAATCGATTCACATCTGCATCTATTAGGTCTTGGCTTCAGTCTCCAAGAAGTAGATTTACAAAACATTAGTTCGTTCAATAAAGTTATCACGATTCTTACCATAGCCGCGCGTAAACTTCCAGCCGGTCGATGGCTTTTAGGGCGCGGCTGGAATAAAAATCTCTGGGGCGGCAATTTCCCCGATAAAAATATTCTTGATAAAATCTGCCCCGATAATCCGGTTCATCTCTATTCCAAAGACGGCCATTCGCTCTGGGTAAATTCGGCTGCGCTTAAAATTGCCGGGATAGACCGTAACACGCCCGACCCTCCCGGCGGCCAGATAAAACGGTTCAGCGATGGCACGCCGTCGGGGATGCTTTTCGAAAACGCCTGCTATATGGTGGATAAGATACTGCCGTCGCCCACCAAGGATATGCAGTGGGATGCTCTCAAGCGCGCCGTCAGGAAATTGAATTCGTTCGGCATTACGGCGGTTGGGGATGCCGACTGGCGGCGAGAACGTCTTGGATTATTCAGGCAGGCCGAAGATAAAGGGTTGCTTTCATTGCGGGTATTTCTGATGTTATCTCCGGATGATATCGATTCGGTTAGTTACCTCGGTTTGACCGCCGGATTCGGCGATCGATTTGTAAATATTGGCGCGCTTAAGCTTTATGCCGATGGCGCGCTCGGCTCGCAATCGGCCTGGATGCATGAACCTTATGAGGGCGCACGCGAAAATTTCGGGATCCCGACCCTAACGGAAGAACAACTCGAAATGTACTACGAAAAAACCCATATCAAGGGAATTCCAATAGCGGTCCACGCGATTGGAGACAAGGCCAATTCATTCCTTCTGGATTTCTTTGGTAAAAAACATGCCATTTCGCGAAAGCTCGGCCTTAAACATCGGATTGAACATGTCCAGGTGTTGCGAAAAGAGGATATTGGGAAATTTAAAAAATACGATATCGCGGCATCAATGCAGCCAATTCATCTAATCGCCGATAGGGATATGGCAGACCGCCACTGGGGCGAACGTTCGCAATATGCCTATGCTTTCAATTCGCTGTTGAAATCGGGCGCGAAACTTGGATTTGGTTCTGATGCGCCAATCGAAAGCGCTAATCCATTTATGGGAATTTATGCCGCGATTGCCCGCAAATCGCCGGTGGATAGGCGGGATTCATGGTATCCGGAACAGTGTATCACCCTAAATCAGGCGGTTGCCGCTTATACGATAGGAGCCGCCGAAATTTGCGGATGGAAAAATAAACTTGGAAGAATCGCGGAGGGGATGGCCGCCGATTTCGTCGTTTTATCAGATGATATATTTAAAGTAAAAACATATACAATACCCTAAAAAAAACCACTGCCCCAATTTTAAAACGCCAAATTTTTATAAATGTACAAAATTTTAAACGGCCAGATTGTCTATCAGGATAATTCGTTAAAACTATGAACTTCTTCGATATCATTAAAAAGCATCAAAGCGTCAGCCGCTTCTCCAACAAAGCGGTGCCCAAAGACAAAATCGACCGTATCGTAAAGGCAGCTTCACAATCAACCAATGGCAACAGCAAAGCCGCCTTAAAAATCGTAGTGGTATCCAACGCCAAAAAAAGGCAGGATATCCGGGTAGCCGCCGAAAAAGTCGAAAAGGCCTATTATTTTGGCGCGGCCGCTAATCGGTCCGAATTGGAACCGCCGGACGATACCGCCTGGCAGATGCCGTTTCTTGAAGAAGCCCCATATTTGGTGATTGTCTGTGGCCCGTCCGGACAGCCATACTGGGCTGCTTCAACCTGGTTAGCTCTGGGTAATCTTCTTCTGGCCGCCAACAAGGAGGGCCTGGGATCGCGCTGTTATACTCCTACGATGGCGACTTATCTTCATCGGATTTTGAATATCCCGCCTAAATTTATGCCGATCGCGATTGTTCCGGTTGGGTATTCGGCGGAGGATTTGTTTCCCACCGTGAAGCCCGAGGAAGAGCGGTTACTTAAGAGCCTGTTCACTGGCCGCTATGTCTGGCGCAAAGAGAGCGAAAAGAAATCGTCGGAATAGTACTTCATTAACGATACGAAATCTGACAGCTCTATAGCGCTGGCAATCGCCCTTGTAGTTGACATTTTTGGCGGGAAATTGTAAAATTAAATGTTATGACTGATTTCGATATCGAATCAATAAAAAAATCGCTTACCGGCTTGTCCCGCCCCCCCAAGCCGCGGGAATTGGCCCAACATCTGCATATAAGCCAAAACGATTACCGGGCGTTCCGGCAGTTTATCAAAAACGCGCTGGCGAAAGGCGATCTGGGACGAATCAAGGGTGGCCGAATAGTCGCCACCAGTTTTGCCGGCAAGGTCAAGGGCAAGCTGGTGATTGCCCGTTCCGGTATCGGGTTTGTCATGCCGGAGGATAGCAGTGGGGAGATATTTATTTCCGGCGATGACCTCGGCGGGGCGCTTCCCGGCGAACAGGTGCTGGTCGAACTGAAAAGCTTCCGCAGTGGCAAAAGCCGGGAGGGGCGAGTCGTGAAAGTAATCCAGCGGGCCGGAAGCCAACTGGTCGGCAAACTGGAAAAAACCCGCCACGGCTGGTGTCTTAAACCGGATGATCCCCGAATTTCTCATAAAATAGAATTAGATAATCCCAACGGACTGGCGCTTCGACCTAATTATATGGCGGTAGTCGTCCTTTACGAATGGCGTGCTGATTTCCTTCCGCCGATGGGCAAGGTGACCGAAATTCTCGGTCCAGCGGGTTCGCCCGGCGTCGATATCGACGCTTTAGTCAGGTCATCCGGGGTACCGATTGAATTTTCTCCGGGCGCGCTTACGGAATCGAATAAAATCAAGCGAACGATTCCCGATGAGGAAATAAAATCGCGGGTGGACTTGCGCGGCTTGACAATTTTCACCATTGATCCTCCTGATGCCAAAGATCACGATGATGCTGTCAGCTACGACGAAATGCCCGATGGCCTTATCCGATTGGGTGTACATATCGCCGATGTCTCATACTATGTGACCGAAAAAAGCGCGCTCGACAATGACGCTCTACTTCGCGGCAACTCGATCTATCTTGTCGATCGCGTAATTCCGATGTTACCCGATAAACTTTCAGGCGACATGTGCAGCCTTCACGAAGGGGTTGACCGCTTAACCTTAACCGCATTTATCTATCTTGACCAAAGCGCCAATATCAAAAAATATGAAATCGTCCAGAGCATTATCAACAGCGCCGCATCTTTAAACTACGATGAAGTGCAAAAATGCCTCGATAATAAACCATCGCCAAAACTGGAAAAGTACGCGAATCTTCTATTTAGGATGAACGAATTAGCCAAAAAGCTCAAAGCTAAAAGAGTAAAAGCTGGCAGCCTCGATTTTGATTTGCCCGAACCTAAAGTAGTGCTCGACCCCGAGGGGAACGTCGTGGATATATTCCGCTACCCTCGCTACGATAGCCATCGCCTGATAGAAGAGTTCATGCTTATTGCCAATTGCGTGGTGGCCCAATATATGCTGGGATTAGGCGCGCCGATTTTGTATCGAGTGCATGACCGACCCGATGACTTGAAAGTGCAGGTATTCGCCGACATGTTAAAAGAACTGGGATTCGATTTTAGTTTTAAAGGCGAAATCACCCCCAAAAAAATCCAACGCGTTTTGGAATTGGCAGCCGGTAAAAAAGAAGAGGAATTCATTCATCGCTTATTATTAAGATCTCTGGCCAAGGCTGTTTATCAGCCCGACAACATCGGCCATTTCGGATTGGCTTTTCCGACCTACGCCCATTTTACCTCTCCAATCAGACGCTATCCCGATCTTCATCTTCACAGAGTGGTAAAATTACACTTGAATAAGCAACTCGATGCTACTACCGCATCCAAAACCAGAAGCGCCCTCGCCAGTATCGGGACTCATTGCTCCCAGACGGAAATTATCGCGGATGGGCTCGAACGCGAATCGGTGAAAATCAAGATGCTTGATTATTTCGCGGATAAAATTGGCTCGGTGATGTCAGGCACGGTTTCCGGGGTAGTTCGCGGCGGTATCTTTGTTGAAATCGATAATATGTTTATCGACGGTTTTATTCCCTATACATCCTTTGAAGATGACTATTATATTTACGATGAGAAAAAACATCAGGCGATCGGCCGGCGTAAAAACAAACGCTATCGCCTGGGCGATCATCTGGAAGTGGTCGTAGCCCGGGTCGATCGCGAAAAGCGAGAACTTGACTTATTTCCGGCGGAGAGATTCAAGACCAAGACCAGATCGAAAAAACGAAAAAAATGATTTACCTTTATAGCCAGCAAAAAGAATATTTACAGCCGTTACAGATAGGTTTAACCTCAAGCGGATTTGAATCGCGGATATTTGATGATTCGCAGATGTTGGTGTCGGCCATTAAGGGAAAAATACCTGAAGCGATTTTAGTAGACCTTCGTTTCGAAAATTACCCGCCAAAGTATCTGGAAAAGGTGTTTCTTGAAAACCCGTCAGTAATAGTTCTTGGTCTGGCAGGAGCTAATCTCGGGCAGTTCGAGGAATACGTCGACCAGTTACTCGAATCGATAGATTCCCCCGACATAATCGTCTCGGTGTTAAATGAGCATTTCGCCGACAGAAAACTTTTAGCCGATTTCGGGCTGGTGGGACGGTCGAATGAACTTATCGGTATTGCCCGGATGATTGAACAGGTCGGTTCGACGGATATCAATGTGCTCATCACCGGTCCATCTGGCTCGGGCAAGGAAATGGTGGCTCGCGCTATTCACCATAGATCAGGCAAACCCGACGAGAAATTTGTCGCTATCAATATCGGTTCGCTGGCTCCTGGCGTGATTGAATCAGAGTTGTTCGGCCACGAAAAAGGTTCTTTTACCGGAGCCGTGGGGCGTCGACTCGGACATTTCGAAATGGCCGCCGGCGGTACGCTTTTTATTGATGAAATCGGCGAATTGCCGGCTGATTTGCAGGTCAAATTATTGCGGGTTTTGGAAGACAAAAGCTTCTATCGCGTCGGGGCCCAAAGAAAAACCGCCACCGACGCGCGCTTGATATTCGCCACCAACCGTAATTTGGCCGAAGAAGTCGCGGCTGGAAGATTCCGCGAGGACTTATATTATCGGCTTAATGTGGTTAATATAGTCATTCCCTCGCTGGCGGCTCGTCCAAGGGATATCCCACCACTTATAAAATATTTTATTGATAAATCGCGCTATACCGCAGGGACTAATCATGGTCATATTGAGACTGGCGCCTTAAAGCTGATGCTAAAATATCATTGGCCGGGAAATGTCCGGGAATTGAAAAATGTAATTGAATCGCTTTTAGTGCTCTCCGAAAAAGGCGCCATCACCCAGGAATCGTTTGAAAAGTATCTTCGCCAAAAAGCGCTTCACGATCAAACTTTGCCGGTTCCGACCGGTCGAACCCCCGAAAGCGCCGAACATCAATTGATTATCCAGGCAATCCTGTCGCTTAAAGATGAAATAACCGCACTACGTCGCCATATCGAGGAAAACGGCGGAACCGGGATAGCGAATTATAAGAGGCTGCCCGAACAACGCAATAGCCTTAATCTCGATGATAACGAGAAGCAATTGATAATCCAAACTTTGTCTGAAGTCAGCGGTAATCGCAAGCGGGCGGCCGCGATTCTGGGAATAGGGGAGAGGACATTATATCGCAAACTGGAAAAATACGGCCTGAAGTAATCGCATCCTTGATTTTTGCATCCATTGTTATCATAACCATAGCCCATAATTGTTGCGCCTTTAATTGTGATGATATCGAATCCATCGATGATATCTATCGCTATTACTACGGCGGCCAAATTGACCAGACGCAATTCGAATATTTAATAGCGATGCTTGATATGGGCAGGATAACATCCGAGGACCTCCTTTCTATCGGGATAATCGATCCGGCTGAATTGGCCGGCAAAGATGATTCGCTATCGCAAACCGGGATATTTCAACTGATTAACCGGTCGCGAATTCGAAAAATCGGATTGCGGGAATATTTCGAATCCGATGAAGCAGTGTCAGGTAACTACTATTGCAACTTCAACATTGCCCACTTAGAATACCGATTCAAAATCCGTTCTAAAGCTAATGAATACTATTGCGATAATCGCTCTATTCGCTTAACTGACGATTCTGTACGGATAGAACTTGGCAACTATCTCGTTTCGGAGGGATATGGCTTGACGATCGGCCGATTCGATTATCAACCATCAGCCGGATACAAAAGAACCTACGATTTCGATTTCTGGAGTCCAATCAATAGCTACTACAATGGCGTAAAAACTGAATATGTT
>CAZTNJ010000020.1:0-28686 GCA_964614835.1 uncultured Ignavibacteria bacterium
AGTTGAAATCAACTATACTAAGTGGACGAACGCAACACCCGAGTAAACCCGTCAACGATATTTCAGCCTCATTGAGGTTGGTTTGGATGATAATGCCAAGAATAGCGATGGGCTTCGGTTGAGGGTATTAAGCCCGACAAAAGCTCCCTGGGAGGGAAAAGACGCCGGGGTGATGATCCAGATTTGTATTAAAGTAACAAGTAATTTCAAATTTAATTCTAATTATTCTTATAGCCAGATAAGTATAACCGGGCCTTTGGGCGATATATCCGTTAGCAACGATTATGGGGCGATTTCGGCGCGCGATATAAAAGGCGAAGTATTAATTAAAACATCTTTTTCTGATATCAAGCTTGAAAAGATTGTTGGCGCTGTGGATGTACAAACGAGTTATTCGGCTATTTTTGCCGAAGATGTTGTTCTTTCCGACAATCCCGGTTTATTCGAAACAAATAACGGGATGATATTTTTGAAAAATATCAAAGGCCCTTTGGAAGCAAATACCAGTTTTGATTCAATTCTGGTCTCCGGATTGGAATCTCTTGAAGGCAGTATTGTTTTGCGCACGACCTACGGCAAAATAGAAGGGCGAAAAATAAGCGGCGAATTGATTTGCGAAACCAGTTATAATCCGATCGAGCTAACCGATATCGCTTTTACTCATGGCGCGAATAATATCGCGACCAGATATTCTCCTATTAAGATCGACATGAATAAAATATTAAATAACGTTCAGTTAACCATAAATAACACATACAACAATATCGATTTAATGCTGCCGCAGGATATTTCGACCCGATTGACTATAGCGGTTGACCGGGGTGGTAAAATCCATACGGTGGGAATACCAATAAAACCGCTGGTGATGGAAAAAACTCGTTTGGAGGGGCTGATTGGTGACGGCCGCTCGCTGGTAGAACTCAATGTCGATGGAATCGGCGAGATAAATATCAAAGGCAGATAATTCTCTTGCCCGCTTTCATAATAATCTATATCATTATCGTTATAACATAGGAGGAAAATTGAATCGTTTAATTTTGGCGATTTTTCTAGGTGCTTTCCTGGTACCCGCTGTGGTATATGCCGAACTCGATTCGGATATGGAGCTGTTTCCCCAATCGGCAGCGACCGTTAATGATATCTCATCGGGGTTAATCAATCCGGCAGGATTGGCGTCTGACAATGTGATGGGTTTTCGTTACATGCATGCCTACCCCGATTCCACGTTCAAAGGAGACCACGGATTTTTGTTTGGGATGAACGGAGCCATGGTTTCGATGCAATGGCTGAAGCATACCAACAATATTTTCCGGCGAAAAATCTTGTTTGCCGGCGGTTCCAGGATGTTCCCGAATTTCTATTGGGGCATTTCCTACGCGTATTTTACGGGAAGCAATGAACTATATAAAAAGAAAAGACTATTGAAGACCGGAATTATTTATCGCCCCGTGCCTGAAGTTTCATTGGGATTTGTGATTGATGATATGTTTCGACCCAAATTTGGAGATCGGCATATTGAAAGATTGTATAATCCGGCCATTGGGATTAGGCCATTCGGCGAAAAGCTGACGTTTTCGGTCGACGGCTATATCCGAGAAAAAGAGTCGGTATCCGATATGCAAAGCCAGCTCCGAATCGAAGCGATTCCCAAAAAGGGGATGTCGTTTGTGGCCGCCTTTCGGGATGATGGAAGTATTCATGCCGGAGTGGCGTTCTCTTTTGGCCAATCTCAGGTTGGGGGAAGCGGTATAACGCGCAAAGGCGAATTCAAAGGCGGAACGATTCATTTCAATCAAGGTCCAGTTGCCTCGTCCGACACCCGCGTACCTTATAAAAATATCGCCAAGATCACTTTTGACAAATCCATTACCGAAGAAGTGCGAGGCCGGAGTTTTTTTCGCCCACGGCAGCGTTCTTTATTGAGCGTTTTGCAGGATATTCGGCAGGCGTCGCAGGATAAGAATGTTGTCGCCATTTATTTGGATATCGAAAGCTGCAACTTTGGATTAGCCGCCGCTCAGGAAATTCGTCAAGCAATCCTCAAGGCAAAAGAATCCGGGAAACAAGTCGTCGCGTATATCGATGAAGCCGGCAATCTTGAATACTATTTGGCGTCCGCTGCGGATGATATTTATCTTAATCCAACCGGAATACTGGAACTGAAAGGGCTAAAAGCCGAAATGATGTATCTTCGGGGCACGATGGATAAACTGGGATTGGAACCGGAGTTTATCGGTATCGGAGAATATAAAACGGCACCGGAAATGTTTACTAACTACACCAATTCCACCGCTGATAGTATTCAAACGAATGAATTGCTTGATGATTTCTATAGTCAATTCGTCTCCGATATAGCGGCGGGACGAAAGATAACATCCGATGACGCGGCTTCACTTATCGATGCCGGGCCGTATTCGCCGGGGCGCGCCTTAAATCGCGGTTTGGTTACCGCATTAGTTGTTGAAGATGAAATATCCGAGAATACCGATAAATACTTTGGGAAAAAGTACCCCATCACGGATTTTTCCGAAACTTACAAAGCCAAAAGGGGCAGCAACTATTGGGGCGATCCCGCTAAAATAGCCGTTATTTATGCGACCGGCGAAATTACCGGTAAAAAAAGCGGCGATGGGATGTTTCGAGGGCGTTCGATGGGGGAAAACACGGTATCCGGGGCGCTTAAAGCAGCCCGTAAAGACCGGGATGTGAAAGCGGTAGTATTGCGAATTGATTCTCCCGGCGGCGAGGTAGCGGCTACCGATGGGATTTATCGAGAACTTGAAAAAATCAAAGGAAAAAAGCCCTTAATCATATCGATAGGGAATGTCGGCGCATCGGGCGGGTATTATCTGGCCTGTATCGGCGATGAAATCTATATGATGCCCGGTACAATAACCGGCTCAATTGGGATTTATACCGGTAAAATCGTGGCGCGTGGATTATATGAAAAACTTGGCGCAAACAAGGTTGTATATACAAGAGGCCGACACGCGGGTATCAGAAGCGATTGGTTATCGCTTGATGACGAGGAAAAAACGCTGGTGTACGATGCGTTAAAGGAATTCTACGACGGCTTTGTCGATAAAGTTGCCCGCTGGCGGCGGCTATCGATTACCGATGTCGATTCAATTGGGAGGGGCAGAGTCTGGTCGGGCCACCAGGCCCTGCGAATCGGGTTGGGAACGACCGAAGGCGGGTTGATGGATGCGATAGATATGGCCGTGCAACGAGCTAATGTCCGGCCCGGTCAGCCGATAAAGCTGGAGATTGGTCCGCGATATGGGATGAAATTGGATATTAATTACAATCCTTTGGACAACGGCCTGGCTTCTGCCATTTCCGAAAGAATCTCTGAATTTGGGCTGCTTCTGAATTTTGATGAATCGGCTTATTACTATCGATTGCCATACAATATAAGTATTAAATAAATGGAGGTAAGGATGTCGAAATGGATTTTGGCAGCGGCCTGCTTAATTATTCTTTCAGGTCTGGCCGCCGCCGGGGAATTGAATTTCCCGATTGTAAAACATCAGTTGGACAACGGCCTAATGGTTCTGCTTTTGGAGGACCATTCTTGTCCAACCGTAACTATTCAGGCATGGTATCGTTGCGGTTCAAAAAACGAGGTTCCGGGAATCACCGGTATTTCACATTTATTTGAGCACATGATGTTCAAAGGAACCCAAAAATACCCAAAGGAAAAATTCGATCGGCTGGTGCTGGGAAATGGCGGATATAACAATGCTTGGACGTCTTTCGATAACACTACCTATTACGAGGTAATGCCACCATCAAAGGTAGAAGTTGCGATAGACCTTGAGGCAGACCGTTCGCGGAACCTGTTGATTAACGAAGCCAACGTGGCTTCCGAAAAGCAGGTTGTTTTAAGCGAAAGAAGTATGCGCTACGATAATAATCCATTTGGCTCTTTGTACGAACAGGTATTCAACAATGCCTATGTGGCGCACCCATATAGATGGTTACCTATAGGTTTTGAATCGGATATCAAATCGATTACTTTGAATGATTGCCTTGATTACTATCGCACTCATTACGCGCCTAACAACTCGTTCCTAATTGTTTCGGGAGATATCGATCCTAAAGAAGTTATGAAAATGGTTGAAAAGCATTATGGGCCAATAAAGGCCGAAGTCAGCCAGGCTCCAATCCGTACGGTTGAACCGGAACAACGCGGCGAAAAAAGAATCGAATACCATAAAATGGCTCAGTTGCCGGCTTTCATCGCTGGATATAAAATCCCCGACGGCAAAAGCCCCGACATATACGCGCTCAAAGTAGCCGCCCGGGTTTTATTTGGGGGGGAATCATCGAGACTATATCGCCGCTTGGTTTATGAAGAGCAAAAGGCGTTATTTGTAGACGGCGAAGCGGCACGTTATCAGGATCCCGCGCTGTTTTATGTTATGGCCGGAGCGGTTCCTGGGTCCAATATGGATTCGATTGAGGCCGAAGTGTGGCAAGAAATAGATAAACTGCAAACTTTACCTATATCTGATTATGAGCTTCAGAAAGCCAAAAATCAGCTTGAGGCGGAATTCATTTTTGGCATGCAAACCAACGAAAGTCGGGCTTCAGAAGTCGGTTCATTTGAAATCAATACCGGCGACTATATGAATATTTACAAAGACGCCGACGGGTACCGCGCGGTAACTGCGGCGGACGTTATGCGGGTGGCCAAGCGCTACTTAAACTCCCGCAACCGCACCGTAGTTATACTTGTTCCGGAAATGCCGTCGCAAGCCTCGATTTCCGAATAATAAGGCAGGGAAGTTAAAATGAAGAAATATTTTGTGGTGAATATTCTGATGTTCGCGCTGCTCTTTAGTGCTGGCGCCTTCGCTCAAATAAAATTACCGCCGATTACCGAAAAAACCCTCGATAACGGCCTGCAGCTGGTAATAGTTGAAAATCATGAATTGCCAATTGTCACCATGCGGATGATTATAAAAGCCGGTTCGTCCGCCAATCCCCAGGGCAAAGCGGGTCTCGCGAATCTAACGGCAGGGTTGCTTCGACAGGGGACCAAGACTCTTAAAGCGACAGAAATTGCCGATAAAATCGATTTTGTCGGCGGAAGTCTGGGCGCATCCGCGAACCGCGATTACACGAATATCAGCTGTTCGGTACTGCTCAAGCATTTTAATGTCGGATTTAGTTTGCTTGCCGATATCGTTCAAAATCCGAAATTCGATTCAAGCGAGTTTGCTCGCGAACTTAATCAGACAATTGCTGGAGTCGTACAGGGCAAAGATGATCCGGACAACCTTTGCGAACTCGGTTTTAATCAAGCATTATTCGGGAATAATCCCTACAGTCAGCCTTCCGTGGGGACGGAAGTTTCTTTGAAGGCATTATCTACCGACGATGTGAAGAAATTTTATGGGGATTTTTACTTACCCAATAACGCGATTTTACTTATCGCCGGGGATGTTAAACCGAGCGTGATTATCAAGGAAACCCAAAAAGCCTTTGGCGCTTGGAAAAAAGGCTCCGTGCCTGTTATGGATGCTATCGCGGCAAATCAACCAAAAGGCAGAAGTGTCGTTTTGGTCGAGAAGCCCGATGCCACCCAATCTAATATCCGCTTTGGACGCCTTGGCATTATCCGCAACAATCCGGATTATTATCCTCTGCTGCTGATGAACTATATACTCGGCGGTTCTTTTACATCAAGGCTTAACGCGGTCGTCAGAGTCGAAAAAGGGCTTACCTACGATATTCGAACCCAGAATGAATGGAATGTTATGCCCGGCGCCTATTATTGCAATACCTACACGCCGAATGAATCGACAATGATCGCGATTCAAGCCAGTCTTGATGTTATCAAGAAAATGCAGACCGAATTAGTTACCGATGAGGAATTCAACGAGGCCAAAAACTTCTACTCCGGCTACTATCCCGGCAGCTTAGAGACAGCCGACAATATCGTCACTGAAATTGTTAAAATTAAACTCTATGGATTGCCGGTTTCTTATATAGAGGATTTTACGAAAAATATAAATAAGGTTAGCAAAGAGCAAATTCTAAAAGCGGCCAAGGATTATTGGGATACCAACAATCTTATTTTCTGCGTTGTCGGTAAATCGGCCGATATCGAACAAATGCTGGCGCCGCTTGGCCCAATTACTAAAAAGACAATCGATCAATTCTAATTATAGTCAGGATTTGGACGGCGGTAATCATATGATTGCCGCCGTTTGTTATTGGCTATTCGAAACTGACGAATTTTATTTTCATACCCCGAATCGCGCCCGAGATAGCCGCGATTTGCCTTTCGATCCCTTCATTGGTGAGCATGATATGGGTGGCATTGGCGGCGGTTTCATTCCAGGTCGGATCCATTTGAACCCATCTGCCGAGATATATTTCCACCCAGGCATGATAAGCGAAGCCTTTGCCTTCAGGCCAATAAACCACGCCTGAAGCAATCCTGGCGGGAATTCCCGAGGCGCGCAGAAGCGCAACCGCCAAAGCCGTATGTTCCCCGCAATCTCCTTTTCGGGAGCGAAGAGTTGTAAGCGCGTTGGATATTTCGGGGGAATACTCTTTCTTGATGTTGGTATATACCCACTGGTTTATCAATTCAGCAGTTGTTTTTTTATCCTTTTCGTCATTTACGATTTCATGGGCAAGCCTGATTATTTCCGGATCTCTTGACTGGATCAACTGTTCCGGTTCGAGATATTTCTTAAGAGAGTCGGGGATATCGTATATGTTAGAATCAGCTGAATCGCTGAAAATAGTTATACTGGCGCTGTCAGGACTATACTTTTCAATGGAAACATTACTCGCCGCCGGGAATCTGTTATTGTCATAGCCGGTAACGAGAAATACGGCCTTTTTAATCGCGCCGGTTTCGGCTGGCCCGCTGTCACAGGCGATTATATTGTTTGATAGTAAGTCGAATTCCAGATCGATTTGCTTGGCGATTTCTTCCGGTTCGGCTCGTGTGATTATTGCCATCCCGGCCGCTCGCTGTTCGAGTATTCGACCTTTGTCCGTGATAATTATCTCGCCGCCAATGTTCATTTCGAGAGTACTGTCGTATACCGTGTACACAACAGATGACACTCCACCAAACATAAGGGTTTCGCGATTAGTGACTATCGCTAAATGGCTGAAGCGGGCAGTGATGGGGGGGTCAGCCAGAAAAGTCGAATATCTAAGCGTATCGCCGATCGCCAGGTTTCCTTGTTGCGCCCGGGTGGGAATCATCATGGCGTCGATAAGCGTTTCGGCCGGTCTCGGGATACTTTTAGTGGTTATCTGTCCGGCAATGTCGGTGGAGATCGCGAAAGAATCGCCCTGGGTTTTGCCGCGAACAGATACCTCGCCGGTCGGATTGGCCGAACTGAATTCAATAGCGGTCAGCTCGCCGGTTTCGCCCTCGTAAATCCGACTTTCCATCTCGCCAATTGAGGCTGCGATTTCATTTACCTTGAAAGTTAGAGTGAGGGAGGTTGTTATCGACCATTTATTTTTGTCCCTTTTCTCGAACGCGCTTTTTGAATAGCCGATTTTATTGCGCCCCATATAAATGCCGTACCATTCGGTCCCGAATAGGTCTTCGCCTAACCCAAGCGATTCGGCGAATGCCTGCGAAGCCAATAGGGTAATTGCCATTAACAATAATAGCGGCCGATATTTCCTATCGTTCATTTTTTTGAGTATCTCAAAAAGAAATCAACCTTTAATCCGGGCCGTCAATTTTGGCAGTATCTCAAAAAGATCGCCCACGATGCCATACGTGGCTACTTTAAATATCGGCGCTTCCGCGTCTCGATTGATTGCCACAATTACTTTCGATGATTGCATACCTACCAGGTGCTGAATTGCCCCGGAAATTCCGCAAGCGACATATAGTTTGGGATTTACGGTTTTACCGGTCTGACCCACTTGATGAGCGTAAGGTATCCATCCAGCATCGACCGTAGCCCTGGATGCGCCAACTGCGGCTCCCAAGGCATCCGCCAACTCTCGAATCAGACTGAAATTCGCGGGATCGCGCAGGCCGCGGCCACCCGAGACAATAATATCGGCGTCTGTCAAACTTATAGTTTGACCGCCCTCTTTTATCTTTTCTAATACTTTCGCCCGTGCGCCAAACCTACCGGAGTCAAATGGAATCTCTTCAATTATACCTTTCTTTGAGGGATTTTCTACAGCTTCCGGAAAAGCTTTTGGCCTGATTGTAGCCATTTGCGGACCTGGGCCTGCCGGGGAAATTTTAACGATCGCTTTGCCGCCATAAACCGGCTTGGAGGCTAAAAGATTATCGCCATCCCATTCGATTGCGGTAACATCCGGCACGAATCCCGATGATAGTAATACGGAAAGACGGGCGAATAATTCCTTGCCGATAAAACTAGCTCCTCCCAGGATATATTTTGCGTTTTCGCGTTTGGCCGCTTCAAATATAATTTTTGCGTAACTTTCATCGAGGAAGTTTTCAAGTTCGGGCGCCTGGCAGCAATAAACTATGTCTGCCCCATATTTCGAGAGCATCTCAGCCGCGCCAGATACGGCATTGCCAATCACGATTGCGGCGACAGAAAGCCCCTTGTTATCAGCCAGAGTTCTGGCTGTGCCAAGCGCTTGTTTAGTTAGCGGGGCTGGCTGATTATTGGTTATTTCAGCGAATACGAGGAATCCATTTGGCATTTATCTCTCCTTGTCTTTCCGTTTTATTAAAAATATTAGTGAATTCCATTCCGTTCATTAGCTCAAGAAAAAAATCAGGCTATCGTTTGCGTGCCATTCCGTTGTGAATTAAAATCCTTGTTAAAATTCATAGTAAATTCTGTCAACAGCTTTATTATCTCCGCCTCATCCGCGCTTTTCATTAACTCTGTTCTGATCCTGGTCGCCCCCGGCAGCCCATGCAGGTACCAGGCTAATTTGCTTCGCATACTGAATATTCCCCGGGGGTTGCCATAACGAGCGATTGACATTTGCAGATGCCTGATAGCCAGCCGTATACGCTCAATCGGAGTCGGTTCAGGAAGCTCCGTGCCGGTATCGAGGAAATGTCTGATTCGGCGGAAAATCCAGGGATTGCCGAATGATGCCCGGCAAACCATGATAGCATCGCAACCTGTTTCGTCAAACATTTGTTTGGCTTTCCGAGGCGAATCTATATCACCTGAACCAATGACTGGAATCTTGACTGATTGTTTTACTTTCGCGAGTATTGACCAATCGGCCACTCCGGAAAAGCCCTGAGCGCGCGTTCGCGGGTGGAGGCAGACCGCGCTTGCTCCACAACCTTCGGCGATTCTGGCAACTTCAATAGCCACAATATTTTTATCATCCCAACCGGAGCGATACTTTATCGTTACCGGAATTGATACCGCCTTGACCGTCCGACTGATTATTTCCTCGATTACGGGTAGATTGAGCAATAACGATGAGCCGCCGTTTTTACCTACGACTTTCCGAGCAGGGCAGCCAAAATTTATATCAATAAAATCTGGACTAAGCGATGCCGCGCAGACTGCTGATTCGGCGATTCGGGCTGGATCGGCTCCAAAAAGCTGTAATCCGATAGGCCGTTCTGTTGGCGTAAACTCAAGCAATTCTCTGGTTTTACCATGATTCCTAACAAGACCTTCGGCCGATACCAATTCACTGACTGTTATATCCGCCCCGAATTCGCGGGCAAGCTGCCTGGTAATCGAATCGGTGACTCCGGCGGCGGGGGCCGATATAACTGCTCCTGAAACCTTAAAGTTTGTCAACATCTTACCGAAAATATAAGAGAATTGAGCCGGAGGCAAGTTAAAAGGGAATATAGAAATCGTTTGAGATAAATATTGGCCAAATTCGAACGCTTGGCGGCAAAGCCGATTCGGCGCTCGGGGAGGACTGTATGCCGGAAATCATAGTTAAATACGAGGACAAAATCGTCGAGCGATTTATAACCGAGAAGAAACGGGTTACAATCGGTAGGACGCCCGACAATGATATCGTGCTTGATAATCGGGGAGTGTCCCGTCGCCACGCTATAATTGAGTTTGGCGAGAATTCGGCGGTTTTAATAGACAATGAGTCGCTCAATGGCACTTTCGTTAATGCCCGTAAAGTTACCGAAGAAGTTTTGAAGGATAACGATGTAATCGCGATTGCCAAATACTCTATGATTTTTCATCAGGAAGCCCACAAGGACAGCGACTTGTTCGGCGGCATGGATGGTACCATGGTGCTGAATACCAAAAAACAAAAAGAGCTGATTGCCAAAGATAAGCTGTCAAAAAAGTTGACATCCGAGAGCGGCTGTTCTATGCTACTCGGCGAGCACGAAGCGGAGAAGGATTCGTTTCCTCTGGCGCACTCGGTAGTGACGATTGGCCGGTCTAAGGCGGCCAACATTAGGGCCAAGGGAGTGTTCCTTTCGAGCGTTCAGGCGAAGATAGTCAAGGATGGAACGGATTTCTGGCTGGTAAACTTGGGCCGAAAAGGGAAGACAAAGGTTAACGGCGAGGATGTCGACAGACACTTGTTGCGGAACGATGATCTGATTCAGGTCGGCAAAACCGTTTTTAGATATTTAGAGAATCGCCAATAATGAAGTACGCTTTTTTCTCTGATGTACATGCTAACCTGGAGGCCTTGAAAGCAGTCATTATCGATTTCCAGGCGGAAAAAATCGATAAGGTTTGTTTCCTTGGGGACGCGGTTGGCTATGGTCCAAATCCCAACGAATGTATCGAATTAATCGAAGAAGTGGCTTCGGTTAAACTTATCGGCAATCACGATTATGCCGCGCTGGGTTTGATGGAAACCGATTATTTCAATCAATATGCGGCCGAATCGATGAACTGGACGCGCACATCGCTTAAGCGCAATATCATCGATATAATGAAAAAATTCGAAATAAAAGCCGAATTCGACGATATCATCGCCGTTCATTCATCGCCGAAAGAACCGGAGATGTGGCATTACATCCTTGATATGAATGACGTCGAAGAAAATTTCCGTCATTTCAATCAGAAAATATGTCTGGTAGGACATACACATCGCCCCTTTATAGTTTCGATGGATTCCGACGGGAACTGCACAATATCTAATCGTCCGGAAGAAAAAGTCAATCCGCAAAGACGATATTTGATAAATATCGGTTCGGTTGGGCAACCGCGTGATGGCGATCCCCGGAGTTGCTATTTAATCTATGATAATGAAAAGGAAATTGTCAGGCATAAACGCGTGGCGTATAATTATGATGAAACTCAAAAACAGATGGCCGCGCTTGGTTTGCCTGAATACTTGATAGAAAGGTTGGCAGTTGGAAGGTAAAGATAGGTGGGGTAAGGGCATACTGATAAACAGGTTGCTGCTGTTTCTGGGGCTGCTTGGCGTGATGATTTTAATGGCGGGATTTATTTTTTCGCGCGGCGATCGTGTAGTTAGCACGGCGCAAGCGGGGATTCATTCCGGCGCCCAACTTGAAATAAATGGGGGAAATCGGATTGACTCCCTGATGCAATCGTCGGAGATGTCATCGCAACCCGAAACCAGATAGCAATTCTATTGTATTTTATATTCGCGCCCGTAAGAAGCGAACAATTAAATTTATTTTGGTTTTGAAGCCGGATATTTTCCATTATCCGGTATTTTTTTAAATCTATCGATGTCATACCGTTCACTTTTGCACCATTACTATAAAAAAACCGCCGCTAAAATAGGCCGCAATTTTTCAGGATGACATTAATGTTATGACTTTTAGATGCCGATTATTGATATGTGAGACAATCTATGCGAATATGGTTGATGGATTAATCATCGGTTAGGGGAACGACAATGCTTAAGAAATCATCGGGCTTAATCCTATACTTATTAATCACACTATTCATCGTAACTATCTACCTTGACCAACCCCGCATGTTTCAAAGCATAGAGACATCGATTTTCGATAAACTATTCGAACTGCGCGGTAAAAAGCAAATATCCGATGATATCCAAATTGTCGCTATTGATGATGCCAGTCTCCGAGAATTGGGCGCCTGGCCATGGCATCGGGACAAACTGGCAACGCTGGTCGAGAAATTATCGGCCCAGCAACCAAGGGTGATTTTACTGAACCTTGCATTACCGGATGATCCCGTCGAAGATACGCTCGGATATACTCAATTACTGGCTAATAAAATCAAAGCCGCCGGCAATGTAATATTGCCTTATCGTTATTCTACATCCGAATTCGGTTCCACCGGCGCGGGAATTCCGGAATATTTAACCCGTCACGCTTATGCCAATTTCGATAACAAACAACAACTGCAGGCTCAACCGCCATTGATTGCCGGCAGTATTTATTTACCCTCAAAAACGCTGGCCGAAGCGGCTTACGGTTTGGGATTCAGCGGCGTCAGTTTTGATTTCGACCGCCATGTTCGTAATCAACCAATGATTTTAAGTTACGCGGGCGGATATCTGCCTTCAGTGGATATTTTGACGGCTTCTCGATATTTCAATTATAACCGCGACAACGCGACCGTTGAGGTAGGCGAAGGAATTAAGCTGGGAGCAAGGGCGATTCCGACCGACCATGCCGGAAGAATGCCGGTTAATTTTAGTGGCCCGGCCGGATTGTTTAAATATGTCTCAGCCGCCGATATAATTAGCGGGGCGGCCGGACGTAAAGATTTGACCGGCAAAATCGCGATCGTGGCGTTTACCGGAAGCGGTTCAAGCGATTTCTATACAACGCCGGTAAGCAAACTGATGCCGGGCGTGGAAATCACCGCCAACGCGATTGAAAATATTATCCACGATAATTTCCTGCGCGAAGTCGGGGCTGCCTCTCTGATAACGATTCTATTCATGCTGGGAATCGGCGTTTTCGCGGCCTTTATCTTACCGAGAATTTCCATGCTCTACCGCTTGGTTTCTCTGGGGATTTTGCTTTTCGTGATGGCCAATGTTGGATTCGCTTTGTTCGCCGCCGCCGATATCATGACTAAAATATCATATCCAATAATGATGATTGTGTTTTTCATGATAGCTTCGCCGATGCTAAAACCTCACAAAGACGATGATACGGAAGAAAATTCTGATGATGTTGAAATCGATTATGATAAGCTCTTGAGTTCGACTCCGATAAATGGGATTAACTCAACGGGCTTTGTCACTTCCGGTAAAAATGATTTCAACGCCACCAGGGTCACGATGCCGCTTAACGCGCAATCGGGCACATCAGGGATTATCGCTATGCCCGGCTCCGGCGCCGGTTCGCCAATTGAATCGGGTAATTTTGGGCGTTATCGTATAATCGAACCGATTGGCCGGGGCGCCATGGGGATGGTTTACCGGGGGATGGATCCCGCCATCGACCGTCCGGTAGCGTTAAAGACAATCCGCTTAGACAATATTGCCGAACCGAGTGAGGCGATGGAGCTTCGCGAAAGACTGACCCGCGAGGCTAAGGCGGCCGGTAAATTATCGCACCCCAATATTGTGACTATCTACGATGTCGGCGAGCAAAACAGCCTGCAATATATCGCCATGGAATATCTCGATGGCCAGACTTTGGAAGCTCTGCTTCATGGCGGCCATCGCTGGGACTATAAAACAATCTGTAAAATAATGATTCAAGTATGCGAGGCTTTGGATTTCGCGCATGAGCATGGAATTGTCCACAGGGATATAAAACCGGCTAATATCATGGTTGTCGAACATGATAAGGTGAAAGTGATGGATTTCGGTATCGCGCGTTTTGATTCGTCGAATATGACTCAATCGGGGGTAGCGCTCGGTACTCCCAATTATATATCGCCCGAACAATTAAAAGGCCAACCGGTTGACCGTCGCAGCGATATATTCAGTCTCGGCGTTGTTTTCTACGAATTGTTAACAGGGGAGAAGCCGTTTAAAGGCGATACGATATCGGCTCTAATTTATTCGATTCTTCATACGGCGCCGCCGCCGCCATCCGAAATAAATCTGGAAGTACCAAGAATATTCGATAAGATTATCGCCAAAGCGCTGGTTAAAGACCCGGAAATGCGATTCCAAACCTCCCGCGAGATGGCGGATATTCTTCGCAAGCTGATTTAATCAAAGCAAATTAAAAAAACCGGACCTGATTAATATCAAGTCCGGTTTTTTATTTTGGGAATAATCTAATCTTTTAAATTTCGGCCCGCCAGTTTTAGAAACACATCCTCCAGATTAGCCCTGCGTTTGAGCAATCCGCCATGACTATAGTTTTGCAGTCTGTTCATCACATCGGATGAATCTCGCGCGTAAATGTAAATCGTGTCATCCGTCCGCTCGAAAGTATCGCTGACATTTAACAGACTCTCAAGTTTGACCGCAAGTTGTTCTTCCGGGTCGCGAATTTCAACTACTTCCTGTGAGGCATACTGGGCTATCAAACTTTCGGGCGTTCCGGATGCGATTATTTTGCTGTTGTGCATCATAACCAACCTATCGCACAACTGGGCCGCTTCTTCCATGTAATGTGTAGTTAAAATTATAGTGATACCAGATTTCTTCAGCGCTCGCAATTTCTGCCAAACCAGATGGCGCGCCTGGGGATCTAGTCCTGTGGTTGGTTCATCGAGAATCAAGATACGCGGATTATTTATAAGTCCTCGGATTATCATCAAGCGCCTTTTCATGCCGCCTGATAGCTCTTCGATAATGGTGTCCCTTTTTTCGGTAAGCGACATCATCTCTATCAATTGATCCGCCCTAGGGCTGGAGATATTTTTGGGGATATCGAAATAACGGGCATAAGTAATCAGATTTTCTTTCACGGATAAATCCGGGTCAAGAGAATCTTCCTGATGAACCACTCCCAGAATCGCTTTAACCTGGCGGGGATTTTTAACCACATCGAAATCGCCAACAGCAAGTGTACCGCCATCCGGGAGGATAAAACAATAGAGCATTTTCATGGTGGTGGTTTTTCCGGCGCCGTTTGGACCAAGAAATCCGAAAGTTTCGCCCTCCCAGATATCGAAATCGATATGATCAACCGCTATCAAGTCTTTGTAGCGCTTATATAGACCCCTGGCTGATATTATGGCTTTGGTCATTATTTACTCAAACAGATTTAATGAGACGATTTTCTCATCATTTTTTAGATTAGCCAGAGTCGCCTTGGCGGCGTTATAACCGCGATATTTTAAATCTTCCACGATGTCGTTAAATCCGAATAGGCAGAATATCTTGCGGGGTTTGGCAGTTTCCACGTATTCAACTAATTCATTATAAGACGCGTGATCCGATAAAGGAACGGCTTCGTTTACCCATCCGAAATTGATATACCCCTTATTCAACGCCCAACCCGATACCAGACAAGTTTTCTTGCGAAATCCGGGAAACATTTCCATCACATATTTACTGGAAAGCGGCACCACCACCGCGCCAAATTCGGGATAAGTATCGTCAAGCTTGCGATAATTTTTTATCTCGACGCCGAATTTATTGTAGATATCGGCGAAATGGCAGGTTTCGGATGGCGCGTAGGAATAAAATCCATTATCGCCGAGTATTTTCATCACTTCCTGCGATTTTCCCAGCGAATAAGCGTAGATAACCGGAATCTGATTGGCGTGAACACAGGCTTCCACGAATTCCAGAATTTTGCGTTTCGAGTAATCGATATCGGGAAAATTAAACGCTTTTTTGCCAAAAGTCGTATCCATGAACAGGATATCGCACTGATGAATTTGGGCTGGGGGGCAGATATCGTTGCGGCCAAGTTTGAAATCGCCGGTATAGACAATCCTTTGCCCGTCATGCTCTATAAGAAATTGCGCCGAACCCAGTATATGGCCAGCCGATTCCAATCGAACCGTATCATCGCCAATGTGATAATTTTTGCCGTATTCCAAGACCGTTTCATGGAAATCGCCGATTCGATGTTTGGCTAACGCCAGCGTCGGCGCGGTGCCATAAATTCGCTGGTGGTTGCGAAGATGATCCGAGTGAGCGTGGCTGATAAAGGCCGTCGCCTTTTTGCGGGTTGGATCGAGATGAATGTGCTCACCGATACGGATACCGCAGTTTAATTCAATCAAAGCTTGTAACCTATCTGGCGAAGGAATTTTTTGCGTTCTTCTTTTTGCTTGTCGTTTTCGATTCCTTTGGGCGCGTAGCCATCGATAACGCCGATAATGCCTCCGCCTAATTCTGAACGAGTGACCAGCACTTGAATCGGATTGGCCGTGGCGCAGAATATATTCACGATTTCCGGGACATTACGGATCGAGGTCAGGAAATTTAAAGGATAAGCGTCTTTTATAAAGATAATGAAGCTGTGACCGGCGCCTATTTCCATCAGCGTATCAATCGCCAATTTTACCAGTTCGCCATCGTTGCCTTCATGGCGGATTAGACAGGGACCCGAGGCTTCCGAAAAAGCAAGCCCAAATTTTACTCCCGGGCAGCCATTTACCAGCGCCTCGTAGAGGTCTTCCGCCGTTTTAATAAAATGTGACTGGCCGATAATAACATTCGCCCCTTCCGGGATTTTTACCGATATCGCTTTGATTTCCATACTATTCCTCCGATTTTCCGATAGTTTAACCTAATCGAATTAAATCGCGACCGTTAATATAATACTAACAATCGGGAAATTGGGAAAGTTAATTTTCAATTAGATTGAGCCGACTCTAAGATTTCAATTATGGCGCGGATATCATCCGGCAGAGGGCAATCAAACGATAGATGTTTACCCGTTACCGGGTGGTCGAAACTTAATCGAGTTGCGTGCAGAGCCTGCCGGGATATCGTCCCCAGTATACGCATTCCAATTTGGCGATTTTTACCGGTTAATTTTTGTACGGCTTTGGCGCGGCCCCCATAGGTAGGGTCGCCCATGACCGGATTGCCGAAATATGCGAGATGCACTCTTATCTGATGTGTTCTACCAGTCCCCAATTTTATCCGCAGAAGTTCGCCGAGGTCATATTTTTTTTGCACTTCATAGTAAGTCAACGCGTCCCGCTGTCCCTGCCCGAATACTTTCATCTTCTTGCGGTCTTCGCGAGCCCGGCCAAGCGGAAGGTCAATTTCGCCTTTGGCTGAAGGCAGTTTACCCCAGACTACCGCCGTATATATTCGCTCTATTTCGCGATTTTTTAAGGCTGTTTGAAGCTTGGCCAAGGCCGATTCGGTTTTCGCGACCACTAGTAATCCGGATGTATCCTTGTCTAATCTATGTACCAATCCAGGTCTCAACTTATCGCTGAAATCTTTCAAGCCCTCAAAGTAATGTAGTAAGGCGTTGATCATTGTCCCTGTATAATTCCCCGCGGCCGGGTGGCAGACCATACCGGCGGGTTTGTCGATAACAAGCAAATGCTCGTCTTCAAAAACAATGTTAAGCGGGATATCTTCAGGGGTAGCTTCGATTGGTGGAGGGCTGGCCATCCTAATAACGACCTGTTCGCCGGGTTTCACTTTATGTGATGCTTTGGCTGGTTTACCATTGATTGTGATATTATCCGAGGATGCCAGTTTGGTGAAGAAACTCCGTGAAAACCCCTCGATTTTATGAGCGCAAAAAACATCCAGCCGCAATTCGGCCTCGTTGGTGGGTACGAGTATCTTTAGGATAGGTTCGGTCATTTTATAAACCGTTTTGTAAAAGATCTGCCGCAGTTCGCATTTGGCGAATTAAAGCGGGGGAGAGGCTGGAGGAATATTGTTTGAAGTCATATCGGAGCCTGATTCAAGTCTATCGCCTTTTATCAATAAATATAAGATAAAACCTAATAATCCTACGGTCAACGCCATGTCAGCTATGTTGAAAATGTACCAGCGGAAAAGTTCGAAACCGCCGAAAAATGAAAAAGCGGGGATTCTGATATCGGGAATATTTACGTCTATAAAATCTATGACCTGGCCATAAGCGATACGGTCGATAAAATTACCGATCGCGCCGCCAACAACCAAAGCCAGAATCGCCATTACGATTTTATGGACATTTTTGGTTTTTATCATGTACACGATAATTACAACGGCCGCGGCGAATGATATAACCGAATAGAATATGATATTGCCGAGTTTTATCCCAAAAGCGCCGCCTTGATTATAGACGAACGTAAACCGTAGAAAATCACCCAGGACTTCAACGGAATCACCGGGCAATAAATATTGACGGATCAGGATTTTACTTACTTGGTCGGCCAGCGCGATTAATAAAGCCAAGATAAAGTAAGGCCTAAGTTCAGGCTTCACGATGCTTGCGCTGCTCCTCTGCCTCTTTGCATTCGATACACATCCTGGCATGGGGAACCGCTTCGAGCCGGGCCGCATCGATTGGTTTGCCACATTCGCTACAAATGCCATAAGTGTTGTTTCTTATGCGGCGCAGGGCTTCATCGATATGATAAAGCAATCGTCCCGATTTTGACGCGAACAGAAACGCTTTTTCGCGTTCCATCGCATCCGTTCCCTGGTCGGCCATGTGATAGGAATATGCTGAAAGGTCACCGGTGGTTTCTTTAAGCGTTGTATCCATGGCATTCTTTTTTAGAATCCCTAATTCTTCGACCAGTTGAGCCCGTTTCTCCAGCAGGAGTTTTTCGTATTTTTTCAGATCGGTCTTTTTCAAGGTCATAACCCCGGTAAGATTGTTTACTTTCCTTAGATAGCCTTCGATATTCCGATTTCAGTTTGGACGCCGTTGACGTCCCATGTTTGTTTGGTTTCTTTATCGGTGTTGTTAGTAATTTCGACAGCTAATGTCTCATTCTTTAAATATTCCGAAAATAAAGCCAAAGCCTTATCGGCCTCGGGGGATTTGGAAACACCAAGCTTTATCCTGTCAACCACTTCCAAACCGGCGCTTTTGCGCATATTTTGTATCTTGTTTACCAGCTCTCTGGCAAAACCCTCCGCTAATAGCTGTTCGTCAAGCGCCAAATCGATAGCTACTTTCAATTTGCTATCTGCGGCGGCCGCATATCCTTTTGCCGGTGATACTTTAAGGACAATTTCGGTTTCGGTCAATAGTTTTTCTACACCCTCAACCATCAATTTTATCGAACCATCGGCCTGGAAAATGGCTGCCTGTTTCTCATTCATCGACTTGATTGCTTCCGCTACTTTGGGCGCCAACGGTCCGAATTTTGGCCCGATTTCTTTGAAAACAGGCTGGGCTTTTAGCGAGACGAATTTCTGACCATCGCTGGTAAACTCAATCTCCTTGATATTGAGTTCTTCCAGAATAATATGATAAAGTTTATCCAAACCGGCAGGGGGCTGGCCGTTTTCGTTGATAACTATCATACGTGCCAGCGGTTGACGGATTTTCGTATTGGCATCTTTGCGGGCGGCTCTGCCCAAACTTACGATATTTTCGGCCAGCGACATGGCATAATCCAGATTTTTGTCGATTTTATTTTTATCGGCTATCGGGAAATCACAATGATGCACCGAATCCGGGCTGCCTTTGATATGCTCTGTCAATCGCAGAAAAATATCTTCAGCCATGAATGGCGACACTGGCGCCATTAGCTTACATACAGTTATCAACGATTCATACAGCACCGAATAGGCGGTAAGTTTATCGTCGCTCATCTGGGCGCCCCAAAACCGTTTTCGTGATCGCTTTATCCACCAGTTCGACAACTCGTCGATTACGAAATTGGTCAGATGGCGTGTCAGCCTTGTATAATCGAAATTTTCATAGGCTTCGGCGCAATTCGCGATTAATCCATTGAGACGGGATATTAACCAGCGATCGAGTATCGGCATGTCATCCGGTCGTTTCCAGGATGGATCAAATTTGTCGATATCGGCATAGAGCGCGAAAAACGAGTAGCTATTTTGTAAAGTTGAAAAATACTTCCGCAAAACTTCAACTACGCCGTTCTCATCGAATCTCTTAGGCAGCCACAATTGCGATGAATTCATTAGGTACCAGCGAAGGATATCCGCGCCGTACTTGTTCAAAATCATTTTGGGGTCAACCACGTTGCCGACATGCTTCGACATCTTCTTCCCCTCGAGATCGAGCACCAGATTGTTGACCACGCATCTTTTGTAGCTGGAACGCCCGCTTACGAATACGCTGATTGCAAGCATCGAATAGAACCAGCCGCGAGTTTGATCGAGTCCTTCGGCTATAAATTCGGCGGGAAAAAACCGCGCTTCGAATTCTTCTTTATTTTCGAATGGGTAATGCACCTGTCCATAGGGCATCGAACCGGAATCAAACCAGGCGTCGATAACTTCTTTAACCCGGTTCATGGTTTTACCGCAGGATGGACATTTCAATTCAATGGCATCGACATAAGGCCGGTGCAAATCGATATCATCAGGACAATTGGCGGCTTCTTTCTTCAACTGCTCGATACTTCCGACCGCGACTTCTTTGCCGCATTCCTGGCAAACCCAGACCGGCAGGGGAGTACCCCAATAGCGTTCTCTTGATAAGGCCCAATCAACGTTATTTTCAAGCCATTCGCCGAAACGACCGGTGCCGATCTCCGGAGGGAACCATTGGATTCCTCTGTTGGCTTCGATCATCTTGTCCTTAAATGCGGTGGTTTTCACATACCACGAATTGCGCGCGTAATACAGAAGCGGCGTATCACAGCGCCAGCAGAATGGGTAGGAGTGAGTGTAATCTTCGGTTTTATATAGGAGCTTCCTACTATCCAAATCTTTATTGATTTTTGGGTCGGCCTGCTTGACAAATGAATTCGCCCAGGGGGTGACTTTGCTTATAAAATTGCCCTTAGTATCGACCGCCTGTACTACCGGCAAGCCATATTTGCGGCCGAGTTCGTAATCATCTTCGCCGAATGCCGGGGCGATATGCACGATACCGGTGCCGTCTTCCATAGTGACGAAATCGCCCAGGGTCGCAAAGCAAGCGTCAGCGACTTCATCCGCCATGTAGGGGAACAGCGGTTCGTACTTGGTTTTTTCGTAGAAGCTTCCTGGATGTTCAGCGATGATTTCATAATCGCCCTTTAAAACCCCCAAGCGGGCTTTTGCCAGTATCAAATTATCGCCATTGTGCTTGACCGTGACATAAGCCTCATCGGCGGCCATGGCCACGGCCACGTTAGAAAGCAGAGTCCAGGGGGTTGTTGTCCATACCAAGAAATAAGTATCAGGTTTATCTTTGAGCCGGATTTTCACGTATATCGATGGTTCGGTGACATCTTGATACCCTTGCGCCACCTCGTGCGATGACAGAGCCGTGCCGCAGCGAGGGCACCAGGGGACAATTTTGTGGCCGCGATAGAGCAGACCCGCATCATGGAATTTTTTTAATATCCACCAGACTGTTTCAATATAGTCGTTAGTGTAGGTTATGTAGGGATGGTCGAGATCGATCCAGTATCCCAACTTCCGGGTGAACTCGTCCCACTCGGCCTTGAAACTAAATACCGATTCTTTGCATTTCTGATTAAAATTCTCGATACCGTATTTTTCGATTTGTTCCTTGGATTCCAGGCCGAGTTTTTTTTCCACATCGAGTTCTACCGGTAAGCCATGTGTATCCCAGCCGGCTTTTCGCTCGACAAGGTATCCTTTCATGCTCTGATAACGGCAAGCGCAGTCTTTTATGGTTCTGGCCAGCGCATGGCCAATGTGAGGCAGGCCATTAGCAGTCGGAGGACCTTCATAGAAAATATAACGCGGCGCGTTTTGGCGCAGCCTCAAAGACTTCTTGAATATATCTTTAGATTCCCAATATTCGAGAATTGAATTTTCTAATTTGGGAAAATTAAACCCTTCATCGTACTGGCGGTACATTACACAACCCATTCCTTAATTTTCTTACGACATCCGTTCCACGATTTTTTCGATAAGCCGCGAGAGTTTTGGCCCGGCGACTTCGGCAACTGCGACTATTTTCTGATGAGAGCAGGCTTCCATGGCATCGGGTAAACCCATATCGGTTACAACCGAAAAGCCAAGAACTTTCGTTCCTTGGTGACGGGCTACGATAACTTCGGGCACGGTCGACATACCGACCAGATCGCCGCCTAATACCCGCATCATCCGATATTCCGCCGCGGTTTCTAATGTCGGTCCGGATACGCCGACGTAAACGCCCTTCTGAATCGGTATTTTCTCATCTATCGATGTCTGAATCGCCAGATTACGTAATTCCATATCGTACGCGTTGAACATATCAGGGAAACGCGTTCCCATCGAATCATCATTTTTGCCGATTAGCGGATTATCGCCTTGGAAATTGATGTGATCGGTCATCAGGACGATATCGCCTTTGTTGAATTGCGGATTCAAGCCTCCGGCCGCGTTGGATACGATAAGCGTTTCGATCCCCAGCGCTTTCATCACTCTTACGGGAAATGTGACCTGTTTTAAGGTGTATCCTTCGTAAAGATGAAAACGCCCTTCCATGGCTACGACTCGTTTTCCGCCTACGGTGCCTATCAGAAGTTTTCCGGCGTGGCTTTCGACAGTCGATATTGGGAAATGGGGTATCTGGTCGTAAGGAATTTCAACCTCGCGCTTGACCGCTTTGGCCAATCCGCCCAATCCCGTGCCCAGAATAATACCAAGCTTGGGGGATTCTTTGGTCTTAGTTCTGATAAAGCTGACAGCTTCGTTGATCATCTGCTTGAGATCTTCCATCTAACTACTCCTTTGAAATGTCGCGAGGTCTGCCTTGTCGAAGTCTATCTTCTACGCTTGATGGCAATTCGGCGGGATTGTTCATATTACGTTTAAATTCATCCACGACCCGGTCGACATCGCTGTCCGTCAATTCGGGTTTTTTCTTTAATACGATATTTTTATCATCTTGTTCAGCCTGTTTTTCCATCAACTCCAGCAGTTTCTGTTCCGATTCTAACAACGATCGGAAATTTACTAAGAAAGAGGCTTTCTGGCTTTTCAACGATGAATACTCCTGACGAAGTTCCGAAACCTTCTCGTAAGCCTCCTGAATAATCCGGTCGCTTTCATCGGTGGCGCGGCGAATCATCAGCTCGGCTTTTTCCTGAGCGGCATATTTCATCTGTTCGGCTGTTTCTTGAGTCGCCACCAGAGTGTTTTGCAGAGCCGATTCGATTTTGGCGTAGGATGTAATTCTCTCCTGAGCCTGGCTCAGTTTTTCCTTGAGTTCGTGGTTTTCTTTTACCATTTCTTCCATTTCCTCGGATACCATTTCCAAAAACGAGATGACCTCATCCTTATCGAATCCGCGGAAAGCGTTGTTGAACTCATGTTTTCTGACTTCCAGAGGCGTGATTTTCATTTGGCCTCCTTTCATATGGCCTTATGACCGCCCGGGTTCAGAGGGATGACCCCTTTATAATTTCTGATCCCGAATATGGCAGTTCCGATTCTCAATTCCGTACTTCCATGTTTGACAGCGTATTCCAGGTCGTCCGACATCCCCATGGATAATGTGTCGATACTCTCGCCGAATTCGCTTTTTGCCTGCAAGAAAAGCTTTCGGGTGATTTCGAACGCCTTTTCGATTTCGTCTGTATCTTCCGTAAATGGCCCGATAGTCATCAGCCCGCGCATGTTAATGTTCCCAAGTTTAGATATCTCGCCGGCGGCGGCCATAACCTCATCCGGCATAAACCCATGTTTGCTCATTTCCAGGCTGGAATTAACTTCTAACAGAACATCTATCCTTTTCCCGAGTGTGGCCGCTTCTTTTGAGACCGCCCGCGCCAATTTGATGCTATCTATCGATTCAATGATATCGAACAGCCTAACAGCCTGTTTGGTTTTATTGGTTTGAAGATGCCCTATCATATGCCATCTGGCCTGGCGGCCCTGTTCGATAAATTTCGGTATCTTATCCGATGCCTCCTGTACCTTGTTTTCGCCAAAAGCGATTATTCCCGCGTTGAAAGCCTCGATCATCTTCTCGACCATTACCGTTTTGGAAACGGCCACCAGTAAAAGTTCGTTTCGTTTGCGCCCAAATTCTCCGCAGGCGTTTTCAATCCGCCGTTCTAATGTCTCGAGGTTGTATTTAATCTGGTCCATAAGCTTTCGACATAACCTTATATATTATCTGGAGTCAACCGGTTTTGCAATAAATTTCTATCGCCCAGCGCGAAAGGGCCATAAATGCCATCGGGGCGCATAATCGTAATATCATTCCATAATAGATATTTGTTAATATAAAAGGCTTTATGTTTTCAAGTATTGTCCGATAAAGCTATTAGGCTGTTTCATAGCGAAACGTTATCAATTTCAAGGAGGATTCGGAATATGTTTAAGTTTCGTAAAGTCAGGGGACCGGAGCAAATCGATGATACCCTTATGTCATTGGAAGAATCCGCTAATCGTCTGGAAAACATAGTTGAGACTGCTCAGAAGGAAAAATCTCGCCTACACCTGCTGGTGGGTAACGTTTCTAACCGGATGGCCGAAATCCGCCAAACAGCCGCCTCCTTTGAAAATTCAGTGGAAAAAATCACCGAATACGAGACCGCCCTCAACGCGATACAAAAAGAAATAGATTCTTTAAAAAAACAGGCTGAAACAATTGCTCTGTTAAAAGGGGAGACCGATCAATTGAACGACCGGTTTGCCCAGTTTGAAAAACAATTACGGGCCGCTCAAACCAACCTTGATAATCTACAAAAACCTGCCAGCGAAATAGATATCTTAAATGAACGGGTTCAACAAACTAAAACCGAAATCGGTCCCCAGATCGATAGTTTAAGCCAGAGGCAGGTCGATTTGTCCAAACGATTCGATGATTTAGCCCTACAATTAAAGCAGGCGGAATCGCAACTGGGCAAATTCAGTAACGTGACCGAGGAATTCGAAAAGACGGTCGCCCGTATTTCTCAAGAATCGGCCCGAATTACTACCTGGATGGCGGCCAACGAAAAGATGGCCTCCGAATTGTCCGAATCAAACGAAAGCCTCAATATAGTAAAACAAAAAGTAGACCAGCTTCATGAACTGGCCGAATATGTCGATACAAAAACCCGCGCCCTGGCCAAAAATAAAGAACTACTTAAAAACGCCCACGCCGAATTCAGTCAGGCGAATATTTTATTCGTCGAAATAAAATCGACAATCAACGATATGAGCCGGGAATTTGATCGGCTAAAAAAGGCTCAAAGCAACGCCGGTGAATTGGAAAAATTGCTGGCCTCGTTCGAATCGCGGTTTGAGATAATCGAATCCAAGTCGGCCATGCTTAATCAACTGCTTGAAAATTTCGCGACACTTAGCGATTTGGCAAAAGACCTCAAGCAGCGCCAGCAATCTTTCGATACGCTTGACCAACTTACGAAAAATCTATCGCGCCATGCCGAAAACGCCCGGGCCGAATTAGCCGCCTTGAAAGAAACCAGCGCCCGCGTTGAAGAGACTATTAGGCAAGCAGAACAATTCCAGGCTTCCTCCAAAACAACTGCTCAACAAATGGCCGATCTGGTCAGTAACGCTCAAAAGTTGTTGGAGCGGCTGCCCGATATCAATACAGTGTTGGAGGAAATCGAGAATGTTCGCAAACGGGCTCTAGCAGTCGAAAACAAGCTTTTGGAAAATCTCGCAATCGATTCCGATTTGAAAGAGCAGGCAGCGAATTCAAACGAGATTCGCGAAAGGGTCGAAAGCTACCGTCAGGAATCGGCCAAAATGATAGCTGCTCATAAGCGGGAACTGGAACATCTTACGATCGCCATGAACGGCCTTAAGGGGAATCTCGATTCACTCCGCGCCCGCTGGCTGGAAATGCCGGAGATATTATCCAAATTAGCCGAAACCGAAAGACGATGCAATGATATCGAAAAACGTTGCGATACCCTGGCGGAAAAAACCGGCGAAATAGATAAGTTGAACGGCCTGCTTAATCAGCACACCGAATCATTTAAGAAAATCGAAACTATTGCCGCAGGCGTGCATCAGAAAGCCGCCGATATCGTTGGTTACCGTGCCGAATTGGAAAAAATCGATCTTCAGATGGCCGCCTTGAACACCGGCATCAATAACCTTCTGCTATTAGGAGAAAAAGTCGAAAAGCAGGGAATGGAATCGACCCGGCTATTCGATAAGGTGACGATGCTCAACGGCCAGGTCAAGGAGACTCAAAAAATATCGGAGTCTATCGCCAAAGAGTGCGAAAAAATGAAGCGCAACCAGGAAAATCTTCGTCTTGATGCCGGCGAAGTCATGGATTTGTTCGGGAAATTGGCCGACCAGAGAGCTTTCACGGAAGACAAAACCAAAGAGCTAAATGCCGCTTACGAAAAAACTCAAGCCCAAATCGATCTTTTAAATCAAGCGGATAACAGAGCTCAATCGCAAATAGAATCATATCGAAAAACCTTAAACGATTTAAAAGATGAAATCAAAGAACTGACGAGATTTCATGATGAATTAAAATCATGCTATTCCAATCTAAAAAAGGAATCTATCCAAATCGACGAGATAGGCGGAAAGCTTGACAAACAACAGGCCGATTCAGCGGCGCTTAGCGAAAAACTGACCGATCTGGAAGGACGTCTAAATGCGGCCCTGACTTTTGAAGGTAAGCTGGCGTCATTTGAATCATCCTTAAATAAAAATACCAGTAATCTGAATATGGTTATGAGTAAGCTTCCGGAAATAGAAAAAATTCAGGAACGAATCGACCAGTGCAGCCTTCAACTGAACGAGATTGACGCGAAACTGGCCGGTATCACCGATGCTGCCGCCGAGGTCGACCGCTTGCACCGCCAGTTCTCGAAAATCAACTTAATTACCGAAGAACTCAAAGCCCGCGAAAGGACTTTGATAGACGAGGAAAGGCTGGTTAATCGGGCAATCAACGCCGCCTCGCGCCTTGAGGAATTAGTTTTAAAAGCTGAACTTATAGAAAAATAATTTTGTAGAGGGGTGCATTTGAATGGCCTGGGCAACCAGGCCTTTTTTTATTCTATACCAGACAAACTCTGCCGATAATTGGCATGGGAACTATCATAATCGGTATTGCGTAGATATGTATATGATACTATATTATTGCATGAATATATTAAGGGAAAGGGCATTATGAACAAACTTGGCGCGATAATAATATCCCTTTTGACAGTCATGAACGTAACAGCGACTGCCGAAAAGTACGCCGGCGAATTCATGTATCTTGGCGTGGGTGCCCGACCTCTGGCTATGGGTAACGCATATCTCGCCGCGGATGGCGACATATTCTCAACCTATTATAATCCAGCCGGATTGACCGGTATCACCGGAAACCAGGCCACGTTTATGCATTCGGAGACATTTGGTTCGCTGCTTAATCACGACTATCTGGCCTATGCCACCGGCAAATTCAATGGCGTGGCGGCTGTTTCGATGTACCGCTTGGGCGGTGGCGGGATATTGGTTACCGAAGAATACAATGGCATATTCAGGGTGAAAAGCGAAGAATCTCACGCCGACTACGTATTCAGTTTCGCCTATGGACGCAAGCAATCGCCCAAGCTCGATTGGGGAGCGACCGCCAAGATTATTTATCGCAAAATTGTCGATGACGATGCGCAAGGGATAGGTCTGGATGCCGGCGTGCGCTATCGTATCCGCGAAAACCTGACAGCGGCGGCAGTCGCCCAGGATTTGACCGGCACGATTTTATCATATTCGACCAGCACTAAGGAAGTGGTTAACCCGACTCTGAAACTGGGGCTGGGGTATATGTATCCGGTCGGGAATTTCAAGGCGACTTTACTTACAGACGCCGATATCAAATTCGAAGGACGTAAACAATCTGCGCAATTTTCGCAAAGCTGGATTTCCGGAGATACTCATCTGGGGGCCGAAATATCCTATAGAGACGTGGCGGCGGTGCGGGTAGGGTCGGATATCGGCAATCTGACAACCGGAGTCGGTATCAAGTTTTCCCGATTCCATCTGGATTTGGCCCTTTTAGACAATTCCGATCTGGACACATCATATCGCGGTTCTCTGGTTGTTAGCTGGTAGCGATTTTATAGGACGGCGTTCCGACCCGGCGACTGCCGGGAGAAACCCGACAATCACCTGTGATTTATCGCCGGTGGTGTTTTACAAAATAAAGCCATGATGAATATGCTGCTATCAGTAAGATAACGTCGATAGTTAACACGACAGGACTATCCCAGCCAATTCCGTTAATCTTGAAATTTGTAATCGGCCATAGGAAAGGGGTAGGAAATAAGGCCATCGAATGAGTCGGTATATCGATTAAAATATGCAATCCCCAGCCGCACATCAGCCAGGGTATTTTCTTTGTAATCGCATAAATCAGTAAGAAAACAACACCGAATACTATAAGGCTATGCGTGATATTATACAAATTCTGGGCATAGATTGGGTAATCGGTGATGTTTGGATGGCCGTTTTCCCATCCCGGCATACCGCCGATTTTAAGCAGATAAAGCGCGCCAAATAGCCCTTCGGTAAGGATATCGGGCAGAATAGAAATAATCGCGGCCCAAATGTAATATCTCCTGTTTTTTCTTCCGAAGGCGACACCGCCCCACAGGGCATGTGATACGAAATCCATACAGTAGTATACGAGATTAATATTAGGATGGGCGATTTTTTATACTTTTTTTGTTGTGTCAGGTCGTAGGGCTTTGCCCGTGACCTGACACTTTTCTCCGGCCAGTTCACGCCTTTCGGGCTACGAACTGACCGAACTTGGTTGCGATCCGCCGGCTGGCATCCCCCCCAATATCAGGACTTTCCCCGTAATTTTGGATTAATTTCATAGAACCCGAATGTATTCAA
>CAZTNJ010000021.1:0-5917 GCA_964614835.1 uncultured Ignavibacteria bacterium
ATACAGTGATATTGGATCTTCCCGATGGCTACCGCAGCACGGTGAGGGCTCTTGAACTTGATGGTTTGGGAAATATCTGGGTAGGGACCGATTCCGGCGTTGTTATCCTTCCCAAGAATTATGAACGCGGCAATATTCAATGGATTAATACATTTAAGGTTTCGAATTCGCAACTAATCAACAATACGGTAAATTCGATAAAGATCGATAAGAGTACCGGCCTGGTTTATATCGGGACGGCCGGCGGACTCTCTATATATGAATCGGGCTATGTTCAACCATCGGCTAATCTAACCGACATGAACATTTATCCAAATCCCGCCAATGTTCGATCTGGCGACAATCGAGTATATTTTTTACGCGTTCCGGCCGAATCGGAAATATCTATCTATTCCGTTTCCGGCGATTTGATAAAGCGATTCGTTTACAGCGGTTCATCCAATTATTGGGATCTTTCGAACGATGACAACCAGCCTGTGGCCGCGGGTATATATTTCTTCTATGTGAAATCGGAAAGCCAATCGGGCACCGGCAAGATCGCCGTAATCAGATAGATTTGACTCAAGCAATTTCAATAATCGCGGATTTCGACCAATATAAGATACTGGCCGCTGGAGAACTTTTATCGTTTCCCGGTTCCGTTTTTTATAATCCCGATTTTATAAGAATCAGCGCGGAGATCCTTAAATTGCATCCCAATCCGGTCACGATTCTAAAAGATAATCAAGTTGTGGGATTGGCTAATTTCATGCTAAGCGGCAAATTCGGCTTTAAAACGATGACTATCCCGAAATTTTTCCAATATTATGGGCCAATGTTGTTCGATTCGGATTTTGGTCTTTATGATGCTGTGGAAAAATATCTTAAACAAAATACCGATCTGGCGATTTTTAGTCTGACTCCGGAATTCTCTAATCAATTCAAATTCGACTTATGGAAAAAATTTGATAGATTAACGTACTATTTAAAACCGGATACTATCGAGAATCTTCGCAATAACTGTTTCGATGACGTAAAAAACAAACTCAACAAAGCAGCCAAATCCGGAGTAGATATAAGGACAATCGATGAATTCCCCTACGATATTTATCGGGCGACATTCGAACGCCGGAACCTTAACCCTCCAATTCCCAAATCGCAACTCGTATCATGGGTAAACAGATTAACTCAAGCAGGACTGGCGAAAACCTACGCCGCTTATAAATCGGATAAGCTGATGGCATTTCGAACTCAATTAATCGCCAACGGCTACGCATATGACTGGCTGGCAGGTTCGCTTCCCGATGCCAACTCACTTGGCGTAAACCAGCTATTGGTTCTTACAATCGGGCAGGAGTTATTAAGAGCGTATGTTATTAATTGGGATTTGCTTGGCGGTGACATTAAGTCAATTGGCGATTTTAAGCGATCGTTTGGCTCAATCGAGCGGCGTCATCTACAGATAGAACGAGCTTTTTCATCAAAGGGTAAAATTTATCGTTCGCTGATGAGCCTGAAAGGATCGGGCAATGTTTGAATTATCCTTCAAGCTGGCCTGCCCTGACCAATCGTCAGATCAAGCGAAGTATATTTTGGCATTAATCGCCTCCGCGACCGGAATTCGATTGAGTCCCAAAGCAGACAATCCCGATATAACTTATGGCAACGAACAATCGCTGGATACGCTCGTTATTCCGTGGCAGCCAGCCGAATCGTCGGCTCCCTGGAATAAAACCTCATTTGAAGGATTATCGCTGTATCTTCCACAAGCAATGAACGGCGCCTTAATTAATCCCCAAAAGCGGCGGTTCACATTCGATTTAATCGCGACCATGGGAGCATTTCTGGAAAAGCAACTGACCGCGTATAATGACTTAAAATCCTCCAGCAGGGAAAGGCCGGCAGGGCTTTCAAGCGATTTTGACGGTTTCATTCGATTATTTATTAAAACATTAAAAACATGCGGCAAGCTTCCCTCCGATTTTTCGCTAAAATCCCCCTGGCCGGATAACGGGTCGTTTGCGCTTGGATTAAGCCACGATATCGATATCCTGAAACGAAAAATCCCGGGGAGCCTCGTAATTTTGGCTCGGGCATTCGGCCGCGGCAAATACCAAGGGAATTTAAGAGGCGCCTGGCGCGGCTTGCTTGATTCGATAACCTCTCAAATATTCGGGGCGCGAAATCCTTTTTGTAATTTTGAGTCATATTACTCTTGCGGCCATCAATCGACAACATTCGTGTTTCCAGGTAATCGAAAAGACCGAAGAGACCCCACATATGTTCTTGATTCAATCGGCGCCGAGCTGGCCCCATTTCTCGATAAAACCGAATTGGCCTTGCATAACGGAATTGGCACCTGGAATAATAAAGCTCAATTGTTAGCGGATAAGCAAGTCATGGAGAATAGATTCGGTATGAACATAAGAGGGATTCGCCCACATTATCTTAGTTGTCAGTTGCCCGATTTTTGGCGTTATCTTGGCCACTTCGATTATTCATCGTCGCTTGGTTCGGATTTAATTCCTGGATTTTGGGGCGGGATAAATATTCCTCTGTTCGGATTCACTCTGCCCGGCTGGAAACGCTTGGATGTTATCGAATTACCAATCGGTTTGATGGATTGCGCGCTATTCACTATCCAGGACAAACAAAATCGGTTCAAATTTATCGATGATATGATAACCTCTTGCAAAGCCAGTCACGGAGCATTAGTTATCGATTGGCATAACACTTCGATATATGAAAACGACTTTCCCGGTTGGTTCGAAGCTTACCGATATTTGATTAAAAAAGCAGAACAAGAAAAGGCTTTTATCGGTTCACTCGGGGAAATCAGCGAAATCTGGAGATCGCATTGCGAATCTGTTTTTTCATTTTGAATCCCTTCGACTATGATACACGGGCGCGCCTGATTTGCCATGATATCCTGGCCAATGGCTGGAAACTCGATATTATCGCGACCACCGGATCGGATACCACCAATTTCGAGGGAGCCCCGATTCATCGTATCCCTCAACATGTCTGGCCATCGCGCAAACGACGTTTTATCGAATATAATATTCGGGCGGCGAGTATTGCGCGGACGCTTGACGCCGATATTTATCACGCGGTCGATCTGGATACGCTCTGGGCGGCTTATAAAGCGGCCAGGAAAAATCATCGCAAACTTCTTTACGAGTCAAGAGAACTATATACCGAGCAGTTGACCTTGAACGGGCGTAATCTCGTGAAAACCGTGTGGCGAATTCTGGAAAGGCGATTAATTCATGAAGCGGACGCGGTCGTTACAATTAACATGCCCATAGCAAAAGAACTGGTCCAAAGATATTCCATAAAACAACCGGAGGTAGTTTTAAATGTTGCGGCAAGTTTGCCGGATACCAGCCCAATCGATTTTCGAAAAGAATATAAGCTTGACTCGAGATTCATTCTAATCTATCAAGGAATATTACGACCGGGTCAGGGGATTATTCGGGCAATCGAATTGACCGCGGACCTGCCGCATGTCGGATTGGTAATCGTTGGGGATGGTCCTCTGCGAGGAGAAATCGAGCGGAGAATCGCCGGAATGAAAATCGAAAATCGAGTACGGTTAACCGGGATGGTGCCACCAGGGAAATTGATATCTTATACGATGGGCGCTGATGCCGGATTGCTACTTATGGAAGCGGCGGCTTTGAATAACCGTTTGGCCCTGCCTCAAAAATTATTCCAGTATATATCTGCCGGCGTTCCGCCGATTGTAACATCGTTGCCGTGCCTTCGTGAAATCGTCAAGAAAGACGATCTCGGTTTAGTGCTGGATGAAAAACCATCGATTTCGGACCAGAGATTAGTATCGGAATTCCTAAATCTAAAACTAAAAAACGCCTCCCAACGATGTGTCTCCGTTCGAGATAAATATTCATGGCAAAGCGAGGGCTTAAAACTTATCCATGTGTATGAAAGCTTGATGAAATGATCGAAATAAGTATAATCATTCCCGTGAGGAACCAAATCAAGACTCTGACCATGGCGCTCGATAGCTTAAGGCATCAAATTAAAAACCCCCGGCAATTCGAAATAGTTATCAGCGATGACGGTTCTACCGATGGGACCGGCGATATGCTGAAACGGCTGCGCTATCCGATTTTTTTCAAATATCTGCATAATAATCCTCCGTTGGGAAGATCAGCCAACCGAAATCAGGGAGCGGCCAAATCCGGTGGCGCCACTCTGATCTTTTTCGATGGCGATATGGTACCGGACCGGGAATACATCGATTACATTCTTGATGACTTGAGTCCATCCGTGGTAAAGGTCGGCAATGTGAAACCACCGGTAAATTCCTTTACTGACAGGCTCGACAAATACCTGTATTCGCGCGGTCGCCACGAATTGGCCGATAAGGCTCTTAATTTACCAGGGCGATATTTTACCAGCAATAATTTTCGGATCGACCGTGAATTGTTCTTGAAAACCGGGGGATTCGACACGAATTTTATCGGGTGGGGCGGTGAGGATATCGATTTTGGTTTGAGCCTGGTCGAATCGGGGGTATCGATAAAATATGAACCGGCCGCCATCACTTATCATCATCATAAAAGAACAATTCAATCGCTCGCTGATGATTTCTATTCTTTCGGCGCAAATTCATTCGAGTACCTGATAAAGAAACACCCTAATTTTATCGAACAACTGCCGTCGCGAAAACTGGGAATCGCTACTCCTGATTTTAAGGTTAATTTTTTCGATAGACTTATCTCGGCCGTTGCTATTAACTCCGTTATTCTGAAAGCGGCCGAATATGTTGTCGGCAAAACCGAAAAGCTCGCTTGGCCAGATTTGATGTTTGATTATATTTTATGGGGCAATCTGGCCTTGGGCTATCGAAATCGAAAGCGTCAATAATTCATGACAAAGGAACACCGTAAACATAAGTTGATTAACATCCTTTTCGCAATTTATCTGGTGCTGGCGTTCGGAGGATATTTTATCAGCATTTTTATGACTCGTCTGGCTCGAATTAAAAGCTTGCTTGGACTATGAAACCGATAATCGATTTGTTGTTTAGTCTGGGGCTATGTGTTTCCCTGTCTGGATTGGGCGGAGTATTGGCCCAACGGGTTTTTAATATTAAATCCAACTTTTATTTGTCATTTCTGTTAGGGTGCGGGATGGCTATAGTCATTCTTTTTACGGGGGGATTATTGGGGCTCTTTAGCCAGCTATTTTTTATCGCGTTTTTAATTTTGCTTGGACTATTTTTAATTATGGGGTATCGCCGTTTGCCTGGTATTTCGATAAGATTCACAAGTAAAAACGCGATACCATTAGCTTTAGTAATAATTTTACTCATACTCGCCGGTTTGGCCGCGCTATCGCCGCCTATAAAAAATGACACGCTGTATTATCATCTGGGATTACCGAAACTCTGGACAATGTCCGGCGGAATTCCTTTTTACCCGACTATCGCTTTCTCGGCGACAGCCTTAAACGGCGAATTGCTGGTTACGCCGATTGTCGCGATTATTTCCCCTGAAGCGGCCCAATTTTTCGTGTTTCTGATTGCTTTGATAACGATCCTATATCTGGCGCGCGAATTGGAGCGTTTTACTAATGTCCCATCATATTTTGGATTGATATTTTTGGCGGCTTTGCCACTTTATATCGCCGGTTTATCTGACTCTAAAAACGATTATTTGGCCGCCGGATTTTGTCTGGCAGCGATATTTTCGTATTTTGATTACATAAAAATCCAACGTTCCAAATATCTGATTCTGTCGGGAGTTTTCGCTGGTCTGGCGGCTGGAACGAAATCCAACGCGCTAATTTTCGGGCTGGCTTTAACAATAGCGATAATCATCAGCCGCCCGCGTCCAAAAGATTTCGCATTTTTTATTCTTGGGGCGGCGATTTTTGCTATCCCCTGGTACCTTAAGGCTTATCTTGAAAC
>CAZTNJ010000021.1:5927-8338 GCA_964614835.1 uncultured Ignavibacteria bacterium
GACATTTTCCATTCCGCTTTTTGGCCTAACGCGTTCAATGATTTTAACAAAGCCACTATGCCGCCAGCGGTTGACCGCGGCATTGTCGATTTTATTTTGTCGCCTTTTAAGCTAGTATACTGGCCCGATCTATTCCGCGGAAGAATTAGCCCGCTTCCGCTTATTTTCCTGCCGTTTCTTATAATTATCAAGAATCGTCCTAAAATAATAAAACGAGCCTTGATTGTTGTGGCCGTATTTTATGTAATTTGGTACGCAATCTGGGCCAACGCCAGATATCTGTTGCCGGCGGTTTTGTTGCTTACATTTGTGGCGGCTTATACCGCTTATCGCGCCGCCGCCAAAAGTAAAAGCATTTTGCTGATAGTGACGGTAATGGCTTCATTGTTGATTACGATAAATATAATCCAATTGTTCAGAGATAGCAGTATGCGGGCAAAAGCCGCCGTGGGCTTGATCGATCGCGACACTTTTCTTGAACAAGCGGCTTCGCTTGATCCGAATAATCTCATATCCGGCGAGAAACTGGCCGCTCTGCCATATTTTGAAATCTGGCAACGCGCCAATACGGCATTGCCTAAAAACGCGCTTGTCGGAATCTTGTGCTCCAATTGGAATCGCGCCGACGGGTTTTATCTCGACAGGCAGTTTATGTATATAAATCCGACTGAACAGAAAGTCGTTGATTTCGGCCTTGATAGTATCGGGCTCGAAAACACCTTTCGCCAAAGCGGAATCGATTATTTTTTGGTTGATAATCAAGTACTCCAAGAATTCTCTCCGCAATCTCGATTTACCGATGCGCCCGGATTTACACAGATTGCCGATGGTGTCAGGAGGGTTGTTCAACACGTTCAAAAAAATGGCCGGCTCGAATTTCAAACCGACCGCTATCAGCTATATGAAATCAGATAATTTTCTATTTAAGCAAAATCATTTTTTTAGCATACACATGTTCATTGCTGGTTAAACGATAGATATATACTCCGCTGGCGACCGCCCGCCCCTGGTCGTTCCGGCCATCCCATACTAACTCATGTTCGCCTGTATCAAAATTGCAATCGGCCAGAGTGCGTACCTTTCTTCCGCCGATGTCGAACAACTCTAATTTTATCGCTCCTGGATATTCGCAGCCGAATTTTATCGATGTGGTTGAATTGAAAGGATTGGGGTAAGCATTTGCCAGAAAAAAACTTCCTGCGGTTAACGATGGGTCGTCTATGCCGACTCGCTCGCGAATAATTACCGTGTCGATTGCGGGGATATAATTATCAGCGATCGCTGTCACGTATAATTGGCCGCCTTTGGCCAACGACAATGGTATCTCGACCTTTCCGGTTTGATCGGTAATTCCCCTGAAATATAATTCGCCGGGTTTCCAGATGCAGATATTTATATTCTGTGCCGGTTCATTATCGATAATCGCCAGAGCTTTCAGGCTCGGATTGCCTATATCTATCTCGGTAGGCGCCAGAAGCTTAAGATTTCGAGGAATACCGCGCCAGATCTTCGTTTCGGGATCGCCAAATAAATTGTGGCCATAGCCTATATCGCGATAATTAGGGAAAAATGTTTTTGAAAGCGCTTCCGCTACTCCCAGATTACAGGCCGAATCACTAAAGACCAGTTCAATAAATTTCTGCTCTAATCTAAACGAAGCCGAAACCCAGCCCCAACGAGTATTGCCGAAAAATGCCGGTCCAGCCCGATTCGGTCTAAAAAGGTAGGCCTCCATGAATGTGTGGTTTGTCATGAATGGTCCCGGCCGGACTACTTCTTTATCAAAATCAAACGCAGCCACTTCGCAACTGAAAGAGTAGTAAATCGAGTACTTATCGCTTTCGGCTAAGCGAGTTAGCGAACTGGCGCCATCGTTGAGATTAAGGGTATCTCCCCACAGATATGATCGGGGGGCATCATTATAATTTGGCGACATCGACGAGTACGCATAAAAATTGCCATGATTAAGATTGGTAATAAAACCCCAACCTTCATTCATAACCGATATAACTGTTTCGGCAATCGGTTGCGTGGGTTCGGCGGCTCCGCCACTGGGCTCTTCAGTGCATCTTGATAAATCGACAAAGAAATCGGCGGGTAATGTTCGCGCCAGTTCGGTATGTTCATTTAGGTCCCGCATCTGGTCGGCCGAAATAATCAGCGCTCTGGCAAGATAAGAATTATCGCCATGTCCGGGATTTTGTTCATAAAGAAGCGCTTTCTCAACCCATATTCGCACCTCTTCGGAATTTTCGGCCGGGACCCTTCCCACATATACTTCCGGATATAAATCCGGTTGATCGCTGGTCATTTCGCCATAGACTCCATCGCCATCGTAGTCCCAGATTCCGGTAAGATCACTATAGTACAAATCACAAATCTGCTGGTCGCATATGTTAGGCGTTTTGGAT
>CAZTNJ010000021.1:8348-28034 GCA_964614835.1 uncultured Ignavibacteria bacterium
TGACTGATAAGCGTATCTAATAGGGATAATATCCTCATCTCCGCCCAGTAATACCCAGCGTGCTCCGGCCGCGTGAGCTTCCTGAAGATAGGCGCGTAATCTGGCGGCGTCATCTTCCCCCGTGTAGCTGGCCAGTATATCTTCGATAATCACGATTTCCGCCAGAACCCCTTTCTGATTTTTCCAACAAACATAAGGGTAGAAATCGGCAGCCAGGTCATTTGAAGTTATCAATAAATATTCGGCCCCTAATCCCATAATGTGAGCTCCCGGAATTTCGCCCGAATTCGGCGATCGCTGCGGCCCAGAGATATTTTTCGCGTATTCTTGATTATAAATCGAATTTTGGACGATTTGCGAACCGGGAATTTCCCGCGATACGATGAATTCAGGATTATCTGAAAATTCAATCCTGATTTGAATTTCGCGAAGTAACATGATTTCACCGGTTAGCGGTCGTAATTGAATCGGGTAAATTGCCAGCGTGATGATAGGCTGATCGCCGAATGCTCCCTGATTTAATATCTGGAAGCTGTAACCCGGGAAATATTCCCACGAATTGTAAATTGATTCATTTCGCTTGCATAATAGTATTGGTTCCGAGTTGTCGGTTTTAATATCGCCATGATACCAGGGATAGTTCGGCAGCGGCATGATAGCCATGCTATCGGTTCGTGATATGGCTATATTATCGAATTTAGTTCGGGTCGGTAGCGCGATATTTATTATTTTGTATGGGATTTTTGGAGCCCCTTCGATTTCTAATTTTTCGCCGCCTGCGATTGTAAGGATTGTTTCACAATCGCTGACAGCAGTATTAATTTCGGAGACTTCGGTTTTGACAGAAACCTCCAAGGGCTCCATTGTCCAGCCGATCGCGACTAAGACATTTAATAATAAGGAGATAGTTAATAACCCTATTTTATACTGCCAAACCAATTTCCCCTCCAAGTACAGGTTTATTATACCAATCCAATAATCGCAAGATAAGCCTGCAAATGAAATGCCGGACGATTTCGCGGCCGATTCAGCGTGAAACACTCGCCTAACTAATTGAAATTAGGCAGGTTATTTTATATGAAGCTGTAAAATTAACAGATTTGTAAGAATTTTATTAAGAATTTTATGGTCTAATCCCAATACTCTTTGGCATACGCCTATATCTATTAATTGACTAAGACTTACCGAAAATTTTCACTTGACATTTTTAGCCCCACATTGTATGGTGGGTTAAAGTGGGTTAAATAGGGGAATTAGGGCTATGTCAGGGTTCAAAGGATCGTTCAAATACGCTGTCGACCAAAAAGGGCGGGTAAATATTCCCGCCAAATTCCGCAAAACTCCCGGTGCGCTCGAAACTTACACCCTTACCCGCGGTTTGAATGGTTGCCTCTATGTTTACCCCACCGAGGAGTGGGAGAAAATCGAGGATAAACTGCGAACCCTTCTGCGTAATGACCCCACTAATCTCTACTATTTGCGCGCCACCCTGACCAACTCTGCCGAAGTGCAGACGGACAATCAGGGTCGAATCACGATCCCGGCTAATTTAATTAAAATGGCGGGGTTGGGCAAGGAAATTTTAATAAACGGGGCGCTTGACAGAATGGAAATCTGGGATCCGGAGAGGTTTGCTAAATACATTGAGGAATGCCAGGAAAGTTATGAGGAGGTCGCCCGCAAGATCCTTATCTAACGGTAAACATGTCCCGGTGATGACCGGTCAAGTAATCCGATTTTTACAGGGCTGTCCCCCGGGAATCTTTGTGGACGCCACCCTTGGAGGCGGCGGGCACACATCAGCGGTTTTTAAAAGCTTCAAAGATGTTTTCACCTGTATCGGGTTCGATCTCGATGCCCGGGCTTTAGAACGAACGAAAAAAACATTCAAGGAAGAGGGAGTCGAGGCGGAGTTGGTTCAATCCAATTTCGCCCGGATAGCTGACCATTTGGCCATGAAGCAAATCAAATCCATAAGCGCGATTTTATACGACCTGGGAATCAGTTCGCAGCAAATCGATAATCCCGAATCGGGTTTTTCATATCTTCAGGATGGTCCTCTGGGTATGTCGTTCGATAATAATCGTCCTTATGCAGCCGCCCGACTTATCGAAGAATATTCAGAGGAACAGCTGACCGTTGTTTTAAAAAAATTCGGCCAGGAACCCAAAGCGAAATCGCTGGCAAGGTTAATTAAAAATAATCCCGAAAAAATCACCACCACCGGCCAGTTATCATCGTTGATAAGAAAAGTCACCGGCGAACGACTCTTTATCAAAACCGCTTCGCGCGTATTTCAAGCGTTAAGAATCGCCGTTAATGATGAACTTAATAGTATCGAAAATAGCATCGACTCTACCATGCCGCTATTGGCACCGGGAGGCCGGATAATGGTAATTTCGTATCATTCGCTTGAAGATGGATTGGTTAAAAGGCTTTTCAGGAAAAATTCGGGAAGATGTATCTGCTCGGGAAAAGTCATTGAATGTCGATGCGGAGCGAGATCGCTGGTGAAAATACTTAAACCCAAACCAATCTGGCCGTATATGTAAGAGATATCGTTTATTTCGCGGGCTCGTTCAGCCAGATTGAGAGTGGCGGAGAAAAATGCGGCATAAACGAAGAAAAAACGGCCAACTGGCCAAGACATTCAGGTTGATTGTGCCTGTTTTGTTCCTGCTGGCGATTCTCTGGGTTTGGAAATCGACGACTGCCAAGAGTTTGTCGAAACAATTAAGCGATCTTGAAAAACAGAAGAAGACTCTAATTGAGGATAATAAACGCTTATTGGCCGAACTTGAACAATATCGTTCAATCGGTTGGATAGATAGCAAGGCGCGCAAAGAGTTCGGAATGACTTACGATATCAAGGATCAACTTATAATGTTTGATAACCAAAAAACCGTTAAAACAGCGCCTTTGCCGCGCGGATTTTATGCCGGTGTTTTGGAGATGTTAACTGATATCTGGCATTTTCTTTTAGGTGAGTGATGGGCGATCGGGCAATTGGAAAATTCGAATCGAAAATTTTTCTTCTTAAAATAATTTTCGCGTTTATATTTTTGGTTTTTATCGGCCGATTGATTTGGTTGCAGGTTGTCCAGCGACAGCTTTTTCTTGATGCCGCGCTTAATCAGCAAAATATATGTATTGAAATCCAGGCAAAGCGCGGGACAATTTATGACCGCTATAATAGAGTGCTGGCCCAGGATATCGATTCCTATTCATATTATTGCGAACCCCGAAAGATTCGCGATAAGGTCGGTTTTGCCCGCACGCTAACATCGATACTGGGTGACAAGGATTGGTTGAACAAATTTGCCAATCACCCGAAATTTCTCTGGGTTGCCCGTAAAACCACGCCAGACATTCAAACCAAACTGGATAATTGCAATCTTGATACTTTATATCGCACGATTGAACCACGCCGCGTGTATCCATCGGGGGATATGGCATTATCGCTGATTGGCCGCGTTGATATCGATAATATCGGGCTTTCCGGTTTGGAAAAATATTATCAAAAAGAGCTTTGCGGGCAAAACGGCAAACTTCAGTTAATCCGGGATGCCCGGGGCAGAAGTTATCAATTTTACGAAGAGCCGATTACGAAATCTGTCAACGGTTCCAGCATTGTCATCACGATAGATTTAGACCTTCAACAAATCGTCGAACAGGAATTGGCCGCGGCGATTGAAGAAAACAACGCCAAATTTGGTCTGGCAATTTTTGAAAACATCGCTACCGGCGAAATACTAGCTTGCGCCTCGCTTGATTCGACCGGCGCTCCCGATAGACGCAATCGCCCGATCTGCGATCAATATGAACCGGGTTCCACGTTTAAAGTCGTTGCGGTTGGAGCCGCTCTCGAAAGCGGCCGCTATAAGCCTTCAACGCCGGTATTCGTGGAAAACGGCAAATTCCGTGTCGGCGATAAAATAATCCGGGATGACCACAGCCATGGGACTCTATCGGTGGAAGATATAGTGGTTTACTCATCCAATATAGGCGCGGCCAAGTTAGGCCTATCGCTCGGCGATGAGCAAATTTATAAAGCGATTAAGCAATCCGGTTTCACCCTGCCGCTGGGGATAGATTTTCCTGGCGAGGCATCAGGGTCAATAAATAAACTTGAATGGCGCAAGCATTATTTGGCCAACGTTTGTTTTGGGCACGGTATCGCGGCCACGCCGTTGCAAATGATGTCGTTGTATGGGGCTATCGCCTGCGGTGGGCAATTGTATCGGCCATTTTTCGGCAGGGAAGTGATTTACGATGACGGTCGCCGTGAGCCGTTAAATCACATTCAGCCGATTAGAAATATTATGTCGCCGGAGGTTGCCTCAACGATTAGCCGTTTCTTGCGCGGAGTGGTTATTAGAGGAACCGCCACCAAAGCCGATTCTGCGGTTGTCACAATCGCCGGAAAAACCGGTACCGCTCTAAAAATATCCGAAAAAGGGGGCGGCTATGACCATAGAAAATCGCGCGCCTCATTTGTAGGTTTTTTTCCCGCGGAGATGCCTCAAGTGGCCGGTATCGTCATATTTGATGAGCCGAAAAAATCCAAATATGGCGGCGACGTATCGGCGCCGGTATTCCGGAAAATAGCGGAACGATACAGCGTTCTCCCGACTAAATTGCCATCGCTATATCAAAGCGGCGGGATTATCGAAAATAGAACCAAACCATCCAAAAATAAGCCGAATCAGGATTCAATTAAAGTAATGTCAGTAAAAGCGCAAACGATTGCTTATACCATTGAAGAGGGAGGGATACCCGATTTCAGAGGTTTAACTATTCGCAGGGCATTATTGCTTGCCAGGAGTCATGGCTATAAGTGCGAATTCGAAGGGTCTGGGGTGGTTGTTGAACAATTTCCTCCGGCCGGCGAACTTGGCCAACCGGAGATGATTATAAAATTGAGGTGTGCATCAGGTGAACTTAGTAGCAGTAAATAATATGACTGATAATAAATATCAGAAAACCCTCGGTGAATTATTTAGAAACACCGACTGTCAGTTGGATCCCGAGAAACCGGCAATAATGATTTCGGGACTGGCGAACGATTCGCGGAGAGTAAAACCGGGAGATTTATTTTTCGCGGTTCCCGGCTTTGCTGTCGATGGGCGCAAGTTTGTACCGGAAGCGATTTCGATGGGAGCCCTTGCCGTGGTAAGTGAAACACGTATCGAGGGATTATCCGGTATCCCACAGATTATCTGCAACGATATCCGGCGTACAATGTCATTAGTTGCCGCGCGGTTCTATGATGATCCTTCGAAAGCCCTGCCGGTTGTTGCTGTCACCGGGACAAATGGCAAAACCACAACGACCTATATGTTCGCTCATATAATGGCCCGGCGAGGAAAAAAATGGGGAAGATTCGGCACGGTAGAATATGACACCGGTAAGCGGAAAATCGCCGCTATAAATACGACGCCTGATTCGCTGGAATTGCAGGCGATGCTGGCGGAAGTCAAACAGGGCGGTTTAGGCGGATGCGTTATGGAAGTGTCATCGCACGGATTGGATCTGGGACGCGTGGATGACATAGAGTTCTGCGGCGCGATTTATACCAATTTAACGCAGGATCATCTCGACTATCACAAAGATATGGAAACCTATTTCAAGGCGAAATGCATTTTATTTGAAAAGCTGGTTAAAAAAGACGGGTTTGCTATATTGAACGCGCTTGACCCTTACTCCCCGCGTTTGCAAGCGATATTCCCGGGCCGAGTTATATGTTATGCCGCTATCAGCAATGGCGATCCCGTTCCGAAAGCCGATTTAATTGTCAAAGACCTCGGCTATAAAAATAATCGCCGCTTCTATGAGGCATCTTATAAAGGACTTACTATCCAGAACAGTATGCCTTATATGGGGAAATTTAATCTAATGAATGCAGCCGGGACTCTTGGAGGGGTGCTGGGGATGGGGTTGACATTATCGGAGGCGGTTGACGCTTTAGCCACTGGACCTCAAGTTCCGGGGCGCGTACAAAAAATCGATTGCGGCCAGCCTTTTGAGGTTATTGTCGATTACGCCCATTCGCCTGATGCGGTTAAGAATCTTTTAGAAGGGGTCGATACGACTGGCTATAAAATAATAGTATTTGGATGCGGCGGCGATCGCGATAAAACCAAACGCCCGATAATGGGCGAAATCGCCACGAGATTGGCCGATAGAGTGATTGTCACAACTGATAACCCGCGTACCGAAGTGCCGGCGAAAATCATCTCCGATATCCTGGCCGGGATATCGAAAAAAGATAATCTGAAAGTTATAGAGAATCGTGATGAGGCTATTGGAGTGGCGTTGGGGATGGCCGGGGCGGGCGACCTGGTAATAATTGCCGGTAAAGGTCATGAAAATTATCAGATTGTCGGAAAAACAAAATCGTATTTTTCCGATCAGGATGTAATTAAAAAGTATCTTAAAAAGATGGGCTATGCCGCTTCTTGATGTTATGAAATTTGACCTTTCGGAGGTTCAAAAAGCGCTGGCGGCGCATATATCGCTGGAAAATCCGCTGGGTAGGAAATTCCCCTGCGACCTGGTAGATATCGAGGTAAGCGGCGTTTCGACCGATACCCGCACTATAAAACCCGGCGACCTGTTTTTTGCCCTGATTGGCGAAAACTTCGACGGACATAAGTTTGTCAAGGATGCTTTCGCCAAAGGCGCGGTGGCCGCAGTTGTAAATCAAAAATACTCTGGCAATGGCAACCTGCTTATTAAAGTTAATGATACTTTACAGGCGCTCGGCGATCTGGCGGCATATTATCGGTCGCGCTACTCAATCAAGTGCGCGGCTATCACGGGTTCGAATGGCAAAACCACAACAAAAGAGCTTACGGCCGCCTGCTATCGAACTAAATATAAAACCATAACCACGATCGGCAATTTTAATAATTTAATAGGTTTACCGTTGAGTTTGTTCGCCCTGGATGATTCTTACCAGGCTGGTATTTTTGAAATCGGCATGGATCGGTTGGGGCAAATAAAGCGTCTGGCGCAAATTTGCCAGCCACAAGTTGGCGTATTTACCAATGTCGCGCCGGTGCATCTGGAAATACTCCGTTCATTCGAGGCGGTGGCCGCCGCCAAATACGAATTGGTTGAAAGCCTTCCCGAAGACGCGATTGTCATATTAAATATTGATGACAAAACTCTATCTGGATGGCGGAAAAATATCAGGCAAAGGATAATAACTTACGGAATCGATAGCCAGGCTGATTTCCATGCCGAATCAGTAACTTTCCATGAAGATGGCAGCAGCTCGTTTGAGGTTGCCCAAGTAAAATACCGGCTGAACCTTCCGGGAAAGCATAATATCTACAACGCGCTTGCCGCGCTGGCTGCCTCTATTAACGATGGCTGTGATCCTCGGGATTTGGTCGAACCATTGAATTTGTTTAAACCCTTCCACCTTCGTTCAGAAGTATTTCAAAGCGGTGGAGTTACTGTAATTAACGATTGCTACAATGCCAATCCGGCCTCGATGAAAATGGCAATTGCCACTTTGGCTGAATTCCCCGGCGGTAAACGCAAAATTGCCGTACTGGCGGATATGCTTGAGCTTGGAACTGGTGAGAAGGAATTCCATCGCCAGATAGGCGAATGCCTTTCGGCAAATAGGATTAATGCCCTTTTCGCTTTTGGGACATTGAGCGAGAACTATATCGAAAAATTCCAGGGCGAATTCAAGATGCACTTTACCAGTAAACAATCGATGCTCGATGAATTGCGTCGGTATATTCAACCCGGCGACGTGGTTTTGATAAAAGGTTCGCGCGGGATGGCGCTGGAAGAAATCAGCAATGACTTGAGAGGGAGTATCTGATGCTGTATCACCTACTATTTCCGCTAAGTCATTATTTCAGCGGCTTTAATATTTTTAAATATATCACGTTTCGCACAGCTTACGCCTCGGTTACGGCGATGCTAATCAGTTTCATATTTGGCGCCATCTTTATTCAATATCTGCGCCGGAAACAGATAAAGGAAAGTATTCGCAAAGAAGGACCTCAAAGTCACAAGGCCAAAGAGGGTACTCCGACCATGGGCGGCCTGTTGATTTTAATCGCCATTATAATACCAACATTGCTCTGGGCGGATTTACGGAATACTTATATACATATAGTATTACTGGTGACAATCAGCATGGGGGCGCTGGGTTTTTATGATGATTATCTTAAAGCTATCAAAGGCCAGAAAAAAGGAGTCGTTGCCCGAAAGAAATTAATCGGCCAGATTGCTCTGGGGCTTGTTATCGGCACGATTTTATATATGTATCCGCCTGATCCGTTTTTTACCACCGCCACGGAAGTGCCGTTTTTGAAAAATGTTAAAATAGATTTCGGCGTTTTATATATCCCTTTTGTTGTCATCGTAATAACGTTCGCATCCAACGCGGTAAATTTAACTGATGGTCTCGATGGGTTAGCGATTGGCCTGGTCGGTATCTGCGGCTTATCGTTGGCGATTTTGGCGTATATTACCGGTAGAAGCGATTTCTCGCGCTATTTGAATATCGAATATTTTCGCGATGCCGGCGAATTGAGTATCTATTGCGGGGCGCTGGTGGGGGCATGTTTGGGATTCCTCTGGTTTAACGCTAATCCGGCTCAGGTATTTATGGGAGACACGGGCGCGCTGGCTTTGGGAGGAGCGCTTGGAGCGATAGCGTTGCTAATCAAGAAAGAAATTCTGTTGGTGATTATGGGCGGCGTATTTGTGATGGTTGCCTTATCGGTTATCATTCAAGTAGCTTATTTTAAGATAACAAAAGGTAAACGGATATTCAAAATGGCGCCGATTCATCACCATTTTGAACTGTGTGGTTGGGCCGAGCAAAAGGTTACGGTCAGATTTTGGATACTGGGTATCATATTTGCCCTTATAAGCATGAGTACATTGAAAATTAGATGACAAACTATTTCGGAAAAAAGGTAAGTATAATCGGCGCCGCTCGTTCGGGAGTGGCGGCCGCTTTGGAATTGAAACGACGCGGCGCGCTGGTGTTTTTATCCGAATCGAAAGCTAAGGCAGACTGGGCGCATCAAGAACAAATAGAAGAAATAATCACAGTTCTTAAACAAAATGATATTTCATTCGAATTAGGCGGCCATTCGGAAAAAGCATTCGATTGTCAGGTTCTGGTGACCAGCCCGGGCGTTCCGGCCAATTCGGATGTATTGACTAAGGCCGCCCAAAAGGGAATCAAGATTGTCTCAGAGCTGGAATTGGGATGTCAGCTTTGCGATGCCAGCATCATCGCGATTACCGGGTCAAATGGTAAAACCACCACAACGGCGCTGGTCGGCCACATATTCGGTGGCACGAAATTAAACTATCGAGTGGCCGGTAATATCGGAACGGCATTTGTGAGCGTGGTAAATCAGCTTGGCAGGGGTGATTGGGCGATTCTTGAAGTTTCTACATTTCAGTTGGAATGGATCGAACAATTCCATGCCAAGGTTGCGGCCGTGCTGAATATCACACCGGATCATCTTGACCGGCACGGTACGATGGATATTTATCGCGGTTTAAAATTACGAGTGTTCGCGAATCAAGATAGTTCGGACGCCGCGATTATTAACGACGATGACCCTAATCAACAAGGATACAAACCGGACGGCAAGCCGTACAGGTTTTCGTTGTCGCACCGGGTTGACAACGGCTGCTATGTAGAAAAAGGTACACTGTTTCTTAATAATAAAGGCAAAGTTCAAGCCGTCATCGATACCGCGGATATAGGCATCAAAGGGCCGCATAACCTGGCCAATGCTTGTGCCGCGGTTGCGATTACCGCTGCTGCCGGGATTGATGTTCCGACGATTGCGGTCGGCTTGAAAACCTTTGCCGGCGTTGAACACCGACTGGAGCGGGCAGGGCTTATCGGAGGGGTGAGCTTCGTCAACGACTCCAAGGCTACTAATGTCGATGCAGTCTTTTGGGCGCTTCAGTCGGTGGCCACGCCAATTGTCTTAATCGCTGGCGGTAAAGACAAGGCCGGTGATTTCTCTACTTTAAATGATTTGGTTCGGAAAAATGTGAAAGCAGTCGTCTTAATCGGTCAGGCAACCGATAAAATCGCGGCTACTTTCGCTGGTATTACCCAGATGGTTCGTGCAGGCAGTCTGGAAGAAGCTGTCGAGGTGGCATATAATATTGCCAGGCCAAGCGGCACTGTTTTACTATCGCCGGGATGCGCCAGTTTCGATATGTTCGACAATTTTGAACATCGCGGTCAAGTATTCAAATCGGCGGTTAAAGAATTGATAGGTCGACAATGAAACAACGAAATGCGGCTCCCGAACGTATGGTAATATTATCTGTTGTTCTCCTTATCGCGGTAGGATTGGTATTTATCTATAGCGTTTCCGGACCATATAGCCAGTCGCAGGGTTTGTCGGAGTGGCATTACTTTATTCGCCAGACTATCTGGGCGGTGCTGGCGATCGCCACGCTTTTTATAACATCGTTAATAGATTATCATAAACTGCTAAAATTATCGCCCGTTTTCGTGGTTATATCGCTGGCTTTGCTGGTAGCGGTTTTATTCGCCCCGGCCAAACAACATGTCCATCGCTGGCTGGAGTTCGGTTCCGTGCAGTTACAGCCATCGGAGGTTTTTAAAGTCTCATTAATAATGTTTTTGGCGTTTTCTCTCGCAAAAGAGAAAGCTCGCTTTTCCGAAAAGAAAAAAATCTACATGAAAATTGCCATTATAGCAATAGGACTCGTCCTGGTTGCCAGACAACCTGATTTAGGAACGCTGACAGTGATATTTTCGGTTACGCTGGCCTTATTGTTTCTGGTGGGGGTTAAGGTTCGCTTTTTACTGGGAGCAACCGCCGCGATCGCGATTATGGGATCGATAATCGTGTTCGGTATCGGCTACGAAAAAGATCGTATTACAGACTATTTAGCCATTTTGCGAAACCCTCTTGCCGATGTCAATACTCCCGGACTTCACGGCGGTTTTTATCAGGTGCGCCAATCGCTGATTAGTATCGGTTCGGGCGGTTTGGTTGGAAGAGGTCTTGGCACAGGCGGTCAGAAAAATTTATTCCTGCCCGCGCCTCATACCGATTTTGTGTTTTCGTCGTCATCAGAGGAAGGCGGCCTGGCCCTTGGCGTTTTTGTACTGGCCATGTTTCTGTTATTTATCTGGGGATCATTAAAAGTCGCGCAACAGGCCGGGGATTTGGAAGGATTTCTGCTGGCTTCCGGCCTGGGGATGCTGATAGCGATTCAGGCCGCCATAAATATCGGGGTTGCTACCGGTATCTTGCCGGTTACCGGTATTACGCTGCCGTTTTTCAGTTACGGCGGATCATCTTTATTGATATGCTGCGCCGCCGTTGGATTAATTTTATCTGTGGCCCGTTATGATAACGGCTCGCAGGTTAACTATGTGATGGTGCGATGAGAATACTTTTCGCCGGAGGCGGAACCGGCGGACATCTTCTGCCAGCGTTGAATATTGCCCGTGCGCTCAAGCGAAATTTAAGCGACGCGGAGTTTCTCTTCGTTGGAGTTAAGGGCGGGATGGAAAAATCGCTGGTTGAAAGGAACGGCTTCACTATCGAAGAAATCGAAGTGGTCGGCATCAAGCGCAATTTCGGCGGGATGGTTGATTTCTCCCGCAAAATTATGAAAGCATTCGCCCAGTCCGATAAGGTCGTGCGTGGTTTTGGCCCGGAGGTTGTTGTGGGCACCGGCGGTTATGTATCGGCTCCGGTTGTTATGGCGGGTAAAAGGCGGCGCGCCCGGATCCTTATTCAGGAGCAAAACATTTATCCCGGATTAGCCACTCGATTCCTCGCTCGCTTTGCCGATAGAATCTGTATCGCGTTCGATGACTCTAAGAAATATCTGCAGGGATTAAGGAATATTTCGGTTACTGGAAATCCATTGCGCGATGATTTGTTTCAGCCGCGAGATAACGACATGTTCACGCAATTCGGACTCCAGCCGGATAAAAAAGTGCTGTTGATTACCGGCGGCAGTCGCGGCGCCCAATCTCTCAATGAAGGCATATTATCGTTTATAGAGAAAAGACTGCTTCCCGAAGATTGGCAAATACTATGGCAGACGGGAGTCGATAAGTACGATAGCGTTAAAAATCGTGTACACCACCATAATTTTGCTGGATATTTCCTTCCATTCATAGATAATATGCCTGGCGCCTACGCTTTGGCAGATTTGGTGGTTTGCCGCGCTGGCGCCATGACTATTTCTGAGCTGTTGGCCCTGGGGATGCCGGCGTTGCTGGTGCCGTTTCCTCATGCGACAGCCGACCACCAGATGAAAAACGCGCTTGACCTGAAAAGAAAGGGCGCGGTGGAAGTGATAGCCGACCGTAAACTTAAAAGCGAGGAGTTTACCGAGCTGTTAAGTTCTTTATTAAAGGACGAAGTCAAAAGGAAAAAACTCGGCGAGACCGCCCGGACTCTCGGCGATAACCGGGGAGCGGAGACGATCTCGCAGGAAATAATAAAACTTATATGAAATTCAAACGGATAAAAAAACTTCACTTTGTGGGAGTGGGCGGTACCGGGATGTGCGGAATTGCGGAAGTGCTGCATAATCTCGGTTATACGTTAACAGGCTCCGACCTTAAAAAAACCGAAGTTACGGAATTTTTGGAAAAGCTGGGAATTGTCATTCATTATTCGCATCAAGCCAAAAATATTGGCGATGCCGACGTTGTGGTTTATTCATCAGCGGTGAAACAAGACAATCCCGAATTGGTGGCCGCCCGCGAAAAGAAACTGCCTACTATTCCTCGGGCCGAAATGCTTTCGGAACTGATGAAGATGAAATTTTCGATAGCGGTTGCCGGTACGCATGGCAAAACCACGACGACATCGCTATTCGGCCATATTCTAAGCGTCACCGGATTTGATCCGACCGTGATTGTTGGCGGACGAGTGCTGGGAGTGGGCGTTAACGCTTATGTCGGCAAGGGCGATTATCTGGTGGCCGAGGCGGATGAGTTCGATCGCTCGATCTTACGATTCTATCCGACTATGGCCATTATCACTTCGATAGAAGCGGAGCATATGGAATGTTACCGCGACCTGAACGACCTCTACGATTGCTTCGTGGAGTTCGCCTCCCGAGTGCCGTTTTATGGAAGCGTTATTTACTGTCTCGATGATCCCGGCCTTCAGCATATAAGAGAGCGATTCAGCCGGCCATCCATTTCCTACGGATTTTCCCGTCATGCCGATTTATATGCCACCGACCTGAATTACATGGCTGACGGCGTCGAATATGTCTGTCACAGCAATGGCAAGATTCTGGGTAAAGTGAAGGTGCCATTATTCGGAAAACATAACGCACTTAATTCTCTTGGAACGATTGCCGCCGCTTTGGACCTTGAAATTCCGTTCGAAAAAATAACGGCCGCGATCGCGACATTTCCCGGCGTTGGGCGGCGGATGGAATTTGTCGGAGAAAAACGCGGTATCAGGATATACGATGATTTTGCGCATCACCCGACAGAGATAAAAACCACGCTGGAGGGAGTCCGGCAGAGTTTTTCTAATCGGATTATCGTGATTTTCCAACCGCATCTGTATACGAGAACGCAGATGTTCCAGAAAGAATTCGGTTCGGCTTTTTTCGATTCGGATATGCTTATTGTCGCCGATGTTTTCCCATCCCGCGAGCAACCTATCGAGGGTGTAACCGGAAAACTCGTGGCGGATTCGGTTTTGAAGGCGGGACATAAAAATGTCGAATACATGCCCGACAAAAATAGAATTCCCGGTTTTTTAAAAGATAAAGTCCGTCCCGGCGATATTGTGATTGTTATCGGCGCGGGAGATATAAATCGGCTTTCACCGATTATTTTACAGGAAATCGCCAAGTGAAAAAAATAGTCGGCTCTATAATTATAATCATATCTGCGGTTATTTCCGGAAGATTAGCATTTATGCAGGTTAACAATATTCCGATGCTGAATCTAAGTCAGGTTAATATCAAATGCCCGCCGGAAATCGCGAAACAAGCCGTAATCAGTAGTTCAAACCTGGCAATCGGTCAATCGATTTTTAAACAGAACATTAAAACCGCCTCCGATCGGTTGCTGGCGATGCCCAATGTCGAAGCGGTAACAATTCAGCGTCATTTTCCATCGACAATTGATATCCAGATGGAAACGGAGCAAACGATTTTACTTATAAAAGCCGAACGACTTTATGGTCTTACGGAAGGCCAAAAGATGGTTGAAATGGAGCAGGACGAATATATCCTTCCCCTGGTTACCGGTATCGAATGCGATTATAGCGCGCAATCGGCGATCAACTCGGCTTATTATTACACCGATCAGATAAAGATGTGTTACGCGATTAAATTATTCACTGCGTTAAGAAAGATATCCCCATCACTAACCGAGCGCCTGTCGGAAATCCATTTCGTCGAATTGGAAAAAGTCGAATTGTTTTTCGATCCGCATGGGCTAAAAGTGATTATGCCTATTCGCGGATACCTGCAATCGCTGGAAAGGTTGGCGGCAATCGATAACCGCAATCTGTTTAAAGATGCGCTGGTAATCGATATGAGTCGGGGACGAATGATTAACAAATCCGGGGTTTAGAGAATGGCTAAAGATGAATTGATCGTTGGCTTGGATATCGGCAGCACTAAAATTGCCGTAGTCGTTGCCGAACCTCATGGCACCGGCGGGCTGAATATTCTGGGCGTGGGCAAAACCCCATCCGATGGTCTCAAAAAAGGGATGATAGTCGATCTGGAAAAAGTCGTGGGCTGTATCCAAACGGCTGTCATCGAAGCTGAAAACGCGACCGGCGTTAAGATAAAATCCGTTTACACCGGAATCGCCGGCGAACATATAAGAAGCATAAACAGCCGTGGTGTAATCGCGGTCGGCAAGGGAAATGCGGAAATTGGCAAAGCGGATGTCGATCGGGTTGTTGAGGCTGCCCGCGCGGTGGCTATCCCCGCCGATAGGGAAATTATCCACGTGCTTCCCCAGGAATTTACAGTCGATGATCAGGGCGGAATCAGCGACCCGGTAGGAATGACAGGAACGCGTCTTGAGGTTAGCGTGCATATCGTAACCGGATCAATTGCCGCCGTTAGCAATATCGTAAAAGCTGTTGAGAAAGCCGATCTGGAGGTTGAAGAACTCGTTCTCGGGCCGTTCGCGTCGGCTTATGCCGTGTTAAATCCTGATGAACGCGACCTTGGCTGCGTGCTTATAGATTTAGGCGGCGGCAATACCGATATCGCCGCATTTTTAGACGGCTCGATTAAGCATACGGCCGTGCTTGGTGTCGGAGGAAAAAACGTCACCAGCGATATTGCTATCGGCTTGCGGACGCCGTTGGAGCAGGCCGAAAGGATTAAATGCCAGCATGCTTGCGCCCTGCAAACACTTGTCGGCGCTAACGATACCATTAATGTACCCGGTGTGGCCGGGCGCGAACCCAAGGATGTGGCTTTATCGGTACTGGCAGCAATTGTCGAACCGCGGGCCGAGGAAATGTTTTCGTTGGTCGCCCGCGAACTAACTCGCGTTAATCTGATAGAATCATTAGCTTCAGGCGTGATATTAACCGGAGGAGCCTCGCAGCTTCGCGGTTTACCGGAGTTGGCCGAACAGATATTCGACCTTCCGGCGAAAATCGCCCGCCCCACGGTTTTCTTGAATGGCCAGGAACAGATTCTCGGACCAGAATTTTCTACCGGCGTTGGGTTAGTTAAGTATGGTTTACTGAGCTCGCGTTCAGTTTCCGGTAAATCCGGAAAGAAACGAGGGCTTGGGATAATATCGAAAATAAAGGATGTTTTTTCAGAATATTTTTAAACTTCCTCTATTCGAGGGGATAGGAAGGACGCAACGTGATTGAATTTGATGTCGAAAGCGAAACCTACGCCAGAATGAAAGTGGTGGGAGTAGGGGGTGCCGGCGGAAATGCCGTAAACCGTATGATAGAATCCGGCTTGAACGGAGTCAAATTCGTCTCGGTAAATACCGACAATCAAGCTCTCGATTTTAGTCAGGCGCCGGAGAAAATCCAGATTGGCCGAAATCTGACCAAAGGCCTTGGGGCCGGCGCTAATCCCGATATTGGGCAAAAAGCCGCTGAAGAAGATATCGATAGTCTGGCTACTGCTGTATCCGATGCCGATATGGTTTTCATAACCTGTGGTATGGGCGGTGGAACCGGAACCGGGGCGGCCCCGATAGTTTGCAAATGCGCTAAAGAACAGGGCGCCTTGACTGTGGCGATTGTCACAAAGCCGTTTCACTTTGAAGGTTCAAAACGGATGTCACGCGCCGAGTCGGGTATCGCCGAGCTACGCAAACATGTCGATACGATGATCGTTATCCCCAACCAGCGCTTGTTAAAGATACTTGACCCGGGGACGCCATTCACCGAGTCGTTCCGCAAGGCCGATGAGGTGCTTTATTGGGCCACTAAAGGTATCTCCGATTTGATAACTCGTTGCGGCCTTATCAATCTTGATTTCGCCGATGTTCGTACCGTGATGTCTGAGAAGGGCGAGGCGCTTATGGGCACCGGGTATGGTTCGGGCGAAGGCGCCGCAGAGATGGCGGCCAAGATGGCCATCAGTTCGCCGCTTCTCGATGATATCGATATTTCAGGCGCCCGCGGCGTGTTGGTGAATATCACCGGCGGCAAGAAAATGACTATCATGAACGTCTCCGACGCTATGGAAGCGGTTTATGCTGCCGTTGGCGGTGAGGCTAATATCATTTTCGGCGCAGTTATCGACAACAATCTTACCGATGAAATCTATGTGACCGTTATTGCCACCGGTTTCGGACGCAAAGAGGAAATCGTCAGCGTTCAATCCGTACCGGGCACCCTTTTCAATGATGGAAACGATGGCGGCCTAATCCCTCCAAGACCGCAACTGATACAGCGAAAACGCAATGCCCCAACTGTTGACCGGCCTATTTACCAGCGAATAATGAAGCATGATGTCACTACCGAGTTATTCGATAAGCCGACATTTGAAAGGTACAAGCTAAGTAAAACCGAAGGAATCAGCCAGCCCCATGACGGTAACGGCGGCAATGGCGGAAACGGCCAGCATCTATAAGATAACCCGAAATTTCATAAAAAATCCCAGGCTGTTTGGGTCTGGGATTTTTTATTATCTTCTAAACCTATCACTAAAACAACTGTAACTGGCTGCTTTCAAAATCCAATAACCTGCGCTTGATTGCCAAGCCAAGGGCGAATCCAGTAAGTTTTCCGCTTGCGCCAACCACTCGATGGCAGGGTATCACTATCGGTACAGGATTATTCGCCATAATCTTCCCGATAGCCCTATAAGCGGTTGAATTCACCTGTCGCGCCAATTCGCCATAGGTGATTGTTTGGCCGTAGGGTATTTTAAAGGTATTTTTAAGGACTTTTTTTGTAAACTCCTCAAGATGCTCGATATCCAAATCGACTTCGAATTCCCGTCGCTTGCCCGCGAAATATTGCTGAAGCTGTTCCTTAATCCCATTCGTAATACCGGAATTTTCCGCGGATTCCATTTTATTTTTAGCCGCGTATTCGTAAGCATCAGCAACTTCGGCTTTAGGTCCAAATGTCAGAAAACGTAATCCCGCTTCGGTTACCCCCACGACTACCGGACCGAACCGAGGTACGGCAAATGAATCGACATACAGTATCATAAAATTATTAAGGAGTTAATCCGATCAGTTTTGTGCGCCGCACCCTCTTTTTAGCCAACTCATGTTCAGCGTTCGAGTAACTGAAAATGTGCGAGCCGTCCCCTTTGGCTACGAAGTACAAATAATCTACATCCGCCGGATTGATTGCCGCCATAAGCGAGGCTTTGCCGGGCGAGCAAATTGGCGCTGGCGGTAATCCGAGGTATTTATATGTATTGTAGGGAGAATCGACCTGTAAATCGCTATAATATAATGGACGGTTTTTTCCACCCAGCGCGTAGATCACGGTTGGGTCGCACTGAAGCAACATGTTTTTTCGCAGACGTGAATTATAGACCGCCGAAATAATCGGCCGCTCGCTGTCAAGCTTCGCCTCTTTCTCAATCATCGATGCCAGAATAATAGCCTCATCTAAATCCAATCCCTGTTCGGCCGCTTTGTCCTCGTAATCCGGCGGAAGCGCCTCGTAGAATTTCTTAACCATCTTTCTGACAACAGAGACGGCCGATTCGTCATAGAAAAAATCATATGTATCAGGAAATAGGTACCCTTCAGGTGTGTCGGCGGCGATACCCAGCGAATCTAGCAAAACCCGACTGGTGCAGGCGGCAATAAAATCCGGCGGTTCGAATTCTAGCTGGCTGGATAAATGCATGGCCGTTTGGTTCATGGTTAATCCTTCGGGAATAGTAATCACATACGGCACCGAAGCGCCTCGCGTGATAATGCCGATAATCTTCGCAATACTGTATCCCGGCTCCAGGGCGAATCTGCCGGCTTTGAGTTTCTTGTTTTGCCAGGGGAGTTTGGCGAAAATCGCGAAATTCAACTGCGAACTGACCGCTCCCATCTGCTGCAATTTGTAGCCAATATCAAACGCAGTATCCCCCCGTCGAACAATCAAATACTTAGTTTTTGCGCCGAAATTTTTCTTATCTTGGGGAGAATAGTATAGGTACGCCCCGAGTATCAATACTATAAGCCCGACAGAAAGGGTAAACTTCATCAGCCAACGGAAACTCATTTTATGAAATCCCCGAAATGGAAAGATGATAATAGCTGCGAAAACCAGCACCAGCGATGTTGCCAGCGCCAGCAAATTAGAACCGTGCCAGAGTAACCTTTCGCCAATTGTGATTTTCGGTCCATCAGCCTTTTTGACCATCCAAATACGCCTGTAAAATTACGGTCGCAGAAGCCATATCTACCAACCCTTTTTTAGCTTTTTTCCCGCCCGCGTGCAAAAGTCGTGACGCTTCCACGGTTGATAATCTTTCATCAATGAAATTTACTGCCAAACCCGACTTTTGTTTGAGCAACGCGGCGATTTTTTCTACTTTAGCGGCTTGCGGTCCTTTAGTGCCGTTCATGTTGAGCGGCAATCCGACCAAAAATTCGGCGACATCTTCTTTGCGGGCGATTGTAATCAGTTTCTGAATCAATTCTTCATATCCACGAAATTCGACAAAGCCGTGACCGCTTGCCAAATAGCGCGATTCATCTGAAATAGCGATCCCGACTCGAACATCGCCTAAGTCTAATGCCATAATCCTACTCATCGCATTGCCTCGGAAATATTCCTGTATCCTTGTACTCCAGAAATTCTCTTATTGCCTGTCGATGCGACGCGAACGCGATATTGGAGGGGATTTTATCAAGCGGAAAATACCTCGCTTCAAGCGCGTCATCGCCGGGTATTGGCGCGGAGTTATCTGTGGTGGCCAGGTATAATATCAATACTGCCCGCGTTCGGGGATCATCATGGCCGGCATAGACATTGAACAAAGCGCCTAATCTGATACTGAGTCCGGTCTCTTCCTTAAGCTCACGTATACAACAATGCTGCGGCGATTCGCCATATTCCATGAAACCCGCCGGAAAACACCAATCGCCTATATATGGCGGATACTTGCGCTTTACCAGAAGGATTCCTGCGGCGTTTTCTATAATCGCTCCGGCAGCCGGAATTGGATTGCGGTAGATGATAA
>CAZTNJ010000022.1:0-26556 GCA_964614835.1 uncultured Ignavibacteria bacterium
ATCAGAAGATCGAAAAAGTGAATTCCAATATTAGTGGTCAATCCTCCCGATCTTTCGATCTGCCCTTTCCAAGAAACCAGATACCAATGCCCTCTTGATGTGATATACGTGAGCTTAATATCCTTTTTCGTCCCGGAAATCTGTTTTTGTAATTTTTCTTTTAAAGACAACAAGGATGGGAGTAACCTTAGTTGTAGTACCGTGTAAATATGCTTCCCGCTCTCTCGTTCCAATTCCTGTAAGGCATCGATATTCCATGGATTTAAAACGACCGGCTTTTCGCAGATGACATCGGCGCCAACTCGCAGGGCGAACCTGGCGTGAGCATCATGAAGATAATTAGGAGAACAGATACTTACATAGTCAATTTGCTGCCCCTTATCCTGGCGGCGAAGTTTATCTACATGACGATCAAATCGCTCAAATTCCGTGAAGAAACGAACATTATCAAAAAAACTATCTATAATCCCGACAGAATCATTTGGGTCGACCGCCGCGACAAGCGTATTACCTGTATCCTTGATCGCCCTAAGATGGCGCGGAGCTATGTATCCGGCCACGCCGGTTATCGCGAAATTTTTACTCATCACAATTCCTCGCTTTTTCTGTCTGTCGACAATTCACTCGAAAAGCCAACTATCCTAATATATTATCTTATACTCTCAACAAGCGCCAATAAAATAATAATTATAAAGAAATATATTTTCTAAAAAACCCAGAAACTAATAAGGGCAAGACATCGAGCCTTGCCCCTAAATAAAAGTTCAGGATGCGGTTATTTCCCCTTTTTCTGAAGCAGTAACGCCCGCGTATAAGGAATCAACCCGCCGGCATCGATAATTGCCTGCCGAGCTTTCGGTAAAGGTATGATTTTAAATTCCTTACCGGTTGTTACGTTGCGAAGGATTTCTCCTTTAATTTCTAGTTCGTCACCCTCATTAGCCTCGATTTCGGGACAAATCAGCATCTGAAGACCCAAGTTAATCGCGTTCTGTAAAAAGATGCGGGAAAAATGCTTGGCTACAATAATCAGTCCCCAACCATTCAGGCAGGATGCCGCCTGTTCGCGCGAGGAGCCACAGCCAAAGTTTTGGCCGGCGACAATAAAACTCCCGCGAGGAACTTCATTCGCTTTAAGCTTTTTATTAAACTCGGCGTTATCAGCGAAAGCATATTGCGGCGTTTCAGTCGGCAATACTGTCGCCATAAATCTGCCGGGATAGATGATATCGGTAGAGATGTCATCACCGATTTTATAAACTACTTTTGCCATTTTAACGACCTCCCGCGCTTGGATCAGTAATTACCCCGGTAATTGCGCTGGCCGCGGCAACATCGGGAGAACACAAATAAACTTCGGCATTGGGATTCCCCATCCTGCCCTTAAAATTACGATTGGTGGTAGCCAGAGCGACTTCCTGATCGCCCAATGCGCCCTGATGAACTCCCAGACAAGGGCCGCATCCGGGATTGCAGATTGTAGCGCCTGCTTCGGCCAAATCCATAATATAACCGAGGCGCATAGCTTCGCGGTAAATTCTCCATGAGGCCGGAAATACCAGCATCCTAGTGCCATGCGCAACTTTCTTGCCTTTAAGTATCTTTACGGCCGCTTCGATATCGTCCAAACGACCATTAGTGCATGAACCAATTACCACTTGATGGATTTTTTTGCCTGCAATATCACCTATTGGCTTGATGTTGTCGACCGTATGGGGGCAAGCTATCTGCGACTGGAGTTTCGATACGTCAATATCAATTACTCTTTCATACTGCGCATCTTTGTCGGGTCCAAAAATCTCGATCTTTTCGGTTACCCCCGCTTCGTTTTTTAAATAATTTAGTGATTCCACATCCGGAGGAACAATTCCGCCGGTATCTCCCGCCTCGACCGACATATTGCAGAGCACCAATCTTCCCGATGTCGGCATATTCTTGATAGTCTCACCATGGAATTCTATTACTTTGAAATTAGCGCCTTCCGCGGTTAAGATTCCAATAAGATGTAAAATGAGATCTTTTGGGCCAACGTGAGGGGCGAATTTTCCGGTTACGTTGACTTTGATCGTTTCCGGAACTTCAACATTCAGAATCTTCCCAAGAGTCCAAACCGAGGCCATCTCGGTCGCGCCGATACCAAACGCGAAAGCGCCAAGAGCGCCGTGGCTTGTTGTATGGCTATCTGTTCCCACAACCACGAATCCGGGGCGCACATAGCCGTATTCGGGCAATATCTGATGGCAGATTCCGCCTTCATCGCCGCGAATATCATGAAACTTCTTTATCCCCTGTTTGGCGACAAACTCGCGGATTTTTTTCTGATTGGTTGCCGTTTTTGAGCTTTCCGCGGGAACCCGATGATCGAGAATTATCGCGATTCTATCCGGATTCCAGATTTTAGCTTCAAAGCCTGTATCTTTAAAAATCTCGGCAAACTGATTAATTACCAGGGCGCCGTTTTCATGCGACATCGCCAGATGGACTTCCGGTTCAACCACATCGCCGACAGCCACCGAGGATTTGCCGCAAGCTTTCGCCAGCACCTTTTGGACATAAGTCATTCCCATATTTTGCACCTCTTAACAGTTGTAATTAGCTTAACCAACGATTTTTTTGTCGCCCTTATATTTCGACTCCATTCTTTCTTTGGGCAGATATTTATCTTCCATAGTTTTATATTCTTTTAAACCGATCGCGTCGGTGTATTCTTCAAACGATGTTACCCATTGAGTTTGTCCCGGCAAAATTCCATCTGGCGCTGCTTTTAAAGCTTTAAAGAAATTTAAAAGGGCTTTATGAACAACCATAATCGATGCTACCGGAATCGAAACGCGGCCTACGCCCATTCTGGTAAGTTCTGGAATCGGAACCAACTCGGTCTTCATTCCCGAAATCGCATCCATGAGATTCACCGATAATGGCCCTTTTATTTCCTTTACCGCTTTTTGAATATCTGCCTTAGTTTTAATACCATCGATAAATGCCAAATCGGCTCCATTGGCCAAATACAAATTAGCCCTGCGGATAGCTTCATCCAAACCCATCACCGAGAATGAATCGGTGCGAGCGTTAATGATAAAATCCTTATCCATCTTATCGCGGATATCGGCGCAGGCTCGCACCTTGCCCGCCATCTCGTCAGCGTCAATAACCTCTTTACCCGCCATGTGGCCACAGCGTTTTGGGAATACCTGGTCTTCGATATTCATCCCGGCCACGCCCATCGTTATGAGCCGTTCGGTAATCCAGGCGGCATTAACGGCATTACCCCCGCCCGTATCGACATCGGCCATAACCGGAATTTTGACAGCTTGAACGATATTCCAGGTCATGTCGAGCACATCCTTCATCTGGACGAGTCCAACGTCTGGTTTACCGAGTATCGATGCGGCCAGACCATATCCGGATATTTGGATGGCTTCAAAACCGCATTGTTCGATAATCTTGGCGCTGAAAGCATCATGACAACCGATAACCGGCACGGCTCGTCTTTCCATAATCGCTTTTCTAAGAACCTCTGTTCTCTTCACGCTTAAATCTCCCTACTCGTTAATCGCTTTTTTTTCATAAATATTTTACGATTTTAAGCCCAAATATGGCCAAATCCACTACGGATAAATTATAAAACGAAGGTTGCTCAAACAAGCATTTTTTAAAGATAAATCGATTATAAATAAGAATAATTATCTGGTGGCCGGCTTAGCGCCTAACATGTTCGATAAAGTACTTAATCCATTCCTTGCGAACATCAGGATTATCGATTGTCAAAAATAGCGCCCCGTAATCGTTTATATATTCGCCGAATGGGGATATTTCAACCGTGATTTCCGGGCTAAACGAATGGTTGACATCAGTGCGTATTTGCTGAATATACTTAGTGACTATATCCAAGAAAAATGGATTTTTCAAACTAACGCTGCCGCCGATTCCAAACCGCTCGACGCCATGAATATTAGCCAGGCTAACTAAAAGTGCCGCAAACCGTTCGGCTGCCGTATCCACGATGTAATAGGCGAATTCGTCACCGGCTCCTTTGGTATGATAAGTAGCGGCCAATTCGAATATTTGTTTTGGCTCGATTAGTTTTCCGCTCTTAAATTCTTTCAACAATATGGATTTTTCGACCAGCTGACCAAGAGTGTAATGATGTTGGGTTCGCAAAAATTCATAACCGTTTAACTCTCCGAATAGACCTTTATCGGTACAATAGAGTTCTATGATTTTATTAGTCAGGTTTTTTATACCGGTGCCGGATGTTGTAGATTCGATACAACCGATCGCCCCACAGCCGCATCGCATTTTCAATCCGGGAAATACGTTGCCGACAATCATATGCCCCACTTCATCGATATCGCGCAGCGGTCCTCCCCCACCGATACCGGTGCTATGGGTTATGTAGAAAGTCTTCAGCGGGTCGATACCCATGTATTCATAATAGGCGGCTTGAGCGATCCCAGAACAGGTGGCGTCGTTTTCAATTATGATTTTCTTCCCCGGAAATGCTTTTTGAATAGGGCTAAATAAATCAACTCCCGAATATATACCAAATTGACTTGTATATTTTAAAGGTAAATTCGAACCGATAAAAACGCTTCCCTGAAGTATACGCCCCGCCACCGAAATACCGATACTTTTCACATTGTCTATAGATATTCCGGATTTTTCGAGATACTCCATAACTTTTAAGGTTATATAATTTTGGAATATTTCTTTATCTGTTATCGCTTTTAATTCAGGATATTTGTTTATATCAAAGCTGTTATTGGATGGACTAAGAACAATCTCCTTCGAATTGTTTTTACCGTTGACATTCAAATTCCCATTGATAGAATCAGCCAGAATTAACCTAACCTGACTGGCGCCGATATCGATACCTAAGCAGTAAGTCGAGGTTTTCCTCATAGGTGTTATATTGCCATCATTGGAGATATCTTGTCAAAGGATTTATCGAATTCATTGAAACAAAAAAGCGACCGTGAAAATTCCGGCCGCCCATTTGATTTTGTTATTCGCCAAGGTGAGAATTAAATCACCAACTTCTCCTTAAGTGCCTTCATGTCATCCTTGGAATAACCAAGCTCCGTTAAGATAGCCTCGGTGTGAGCCGAGAGCCGGGGCGGCGGAGCGTCAATAGAAGCCGGCGTTTTTGAAAATTTCGATGGCAAATTGAATATCTTGATCTCCCCTATTTGAGGTTCTTTCACCGTTTGTATCGTCTGGCGATGTTTTACCTGTTCGCCATTGAGCGCCTTTTCCAGGCTAAGAATATCCCCCGAGGGTATTCCCTTTTCGTTTAGAATATCAACCCAATGCGATGTCGTCTCTAATGTCAATTTCTCTTCCAATATCGGCGTCAGCAATTTCCGATTGGCTTTGCGGGTGTCGCGTTCTTGGAATCGCGGATCGGTCTTGAGTTCAGGCAGTCCGACTGTATCCGCCAGATCCTCCCACTGTTTTTGCTGGTTGGCCGCAATATTGATAAAGCCATCCTTTGTGCGGAAAACCCCCGATGGCGCCGCGGTGAAATTATCGTTCCCCATAGGGATAGGCGGCTGGCCTCCGATAAGCAGATTGGCGGCAACCCATCCCATAAGCGGCATGATAGCATCCAGCAAAGCGATATCGATAAACTGCCCTTCGCCGGTTTTCTCGCGATAATACAAAGCGCCCATCACCGCAAAAGCGGCTGTCAGACCGCCAACCGTGTCGCAAACTGGGAATCCCGCGCGCAATGGGTGAAGTCGTTCATCGCCATTAACATCCATCGAACCAGAAAGCCCTTGGATAATCTGGTCGTAAGCCGGTTTGAACGCGTCGGGACCGGTTTGACCAAATCCGGAAATGGCGCAGTAAACGATCTTGGGATTGACTTTGCAAATATCTTCATAGGCAAACCCCAGACGTTTCATCACGCCGGGACGGAAATTTTCGACCACGACATCAGCCGATTTTAGCAATTTACGGAATATCTCTTTGCCTTCTTCGAATTTTAAATTTAGTGTCAGGGATTTTTTATTGGCGTTTTGCGCCAGAAAACTGGTGCCCATCAGTTCTTTGTTGAGTTTCGGAACATTCCCCAGCTTGCGGGCCAAATCGCCGCCATCCGGATTTTCAATCTTGATAACCTCGGCTCCCAGAAGCGATAGATGTAGCGTGCAGAACGGGCCAGATAAAACATTTGTTAAATCGATTACACGAACATTTTCTAATAATTTCATGTTAGTTCCTCGCTTCCGCTTTCTGGAAATCAACGATTGAACCGGATTTCAGGATAAAACCGGGTAATTCCCGATTAAAATATTGGCTGACCGCTTTGGCGGTTTCAATCAGAATATTCAATTTTATGTCTTTACGCAACCCCATCCTCTGGAATGTATGCACTAAATCTTCGGTGCTAACATTGCCCGCCGGCAGTTTGGTGAACGGGCAACCGCCTAATCCGCCGATCGCCGACTCAAATGAAACAACACCGGCATTCAATGCCGCATAGCAGTTAGCCAGGCCAACACCATATGTATTATGAAAATGGCATGCCAATTTGACCTCAGGATCTAATTGCTTTATTGCGCTAAAAAGCCTTTCGACCTGATATGGCTGGGCGTGTCCTGCTGTATCCGCCAGACTGATATTGTGAATTCCCGCGGCAATATACTCTCTGGCAATACCGATTACCTTGTGTTCGTCAATCGGCCCCTCGAAGCCGCAACCGAACGCCGATTGGATCGACACCTGCACCTGTTTGCCAGCTCTCTGGGCCTGTTGGGCCATCGGAATAATCCGCCCCAACGCCTCGCCGGTGGTCATGCCGGTATTTTTTTTGCTGTGGGTTTCGCTGGCGGAAACCCCCATGCAGAACATATCCACGCCGCAGGCCATTCCTCTTTCAAGGCCTTTTTCATTGAGAACCAGACCAGATAGAATCACATTTGCGGGTTTGTTCGATTTATAATATTCGAAAAGCTTATCAGTATCGGCCATCTGGGGAACTTTTTCGGGATTGACGAACGAGCCAAGTTGAATTACATCCACACCCGATTGAATCAGCATATTTATCCAGCGTATTTTATTATCAAGCGGCACGGCTGTTTTTTCAACTTGAAGGCCATCCCTGAGACCGACTTCGTGGATAATGATCCTCTTGTCCTGCATTGACAGAACCTCGCTTTATTTTATCCGTGAATTTGTTATCTGCCTAAACCTACGTGAAATATGTCATTTTAGGCACACTAAAAGCCGGAGATGAGATTCGAACTCACGACCTGCTGATTACGAATCAGCTGCTCTACCAGCTGAGCTACCCCGGCCAAAACTATCTTTTCTGAACCAGCTTCTCCCTTATCGTCTTAACAAGCCGGCTCACCTGCACCAGATAATATATCGGTAACAGTACTATTCCCGCAACTAAAATCCACATCGGCCACAGGTTCGACGGAGTAAAATTCTGGGATTTCGCTCCTTGAATTACCTGAATCTGAATGAAAAGAAATAAAACCGAGATAGCTAGTCCAATTAAATACATCATCCTGTTCAATATAGCATACACCGGCTTTTTGTGTTCGGGCGGCCATAGTTTTACTTCTTCCTTTTGAGGGAAATTATATAGTTGAGGATAGCGCGAAATGATTAGCATGAATAATGAAATAATGGTCGCTAAACCCGGCAGCATATAAAAATGAAGAATGGATTTATCCGCCCAGCGATCGGGCGTGCCATCCCAGTTAAAATGCACCGGAATCCTTTCAGGCAATGTCGAATATGCATTAATCGACATTACCCATAAAATTGATAAGACGGCTGCGATTAGATAAATAAACGTTGTGCGCCCATCATCCGAACCGGATTGTGCATCTACAAGTTTTCAAAGCATCAATGTATTTCCTAACTCCGTATCTAATAGTTTAAAATTCAGTTTTGCCCGAAAAGTTGAACTTTCGGATCAATAACGTTGGGGCGCAACAACAACCAATATCATCCCACCAGTTTTTAACGAGCTGGGTTTCTTTGGAAATTCCGGCGATTCGCGAAAACGCTCCAATAATCGATTCAGTAAACCGCAGATTTTTCACAGGTCCGGCCACTTTACCGTTTTTGATTCTAAACAAACCATCGCGGGTCATGCCGGTCATCAAGGCGCGTGGAGTATCAAGCAAGCCGTTTATGTAGAAAAATCGGGTAACCAGCAAGCCGTCTCTGACACTTGCTATTAGCGACTCTTTTGATTTTTTCCCTCCTGAAATAAAGCAATTACCCGCCATTGGTCCCTCCGAAAATCCGGGTATCATGGCATGGCCGGTTGAACGGGTTTTAGCTTTGGCCGCGTAAAGCGAATCATATACCGGTCCGCAAGCTATCCCTTTCTTTATGATAGCCACCTTTTTCTTGGGTACGCCCTCGAAATCAAACGGCATTGCCAACCCCGAAACATCATTACCATCATCGTAGATAGTAAGTTCTGGCGACATCACTTTTTTGCCAATTTTTCCGGCCAGGAAACTTGTTTTTTCTAAAACTCCTTTGGCGCCGAACCCTATCATGCTAAGCCAATCCATTATTGAAGATACTGCCACCGGTTCAAGAATTACATCATATTTGGCGGGTTCCAGCGATTCGGGATTTTTCCCATCTAAACATTTCTTAAACGCCGTTTCGGTTATCAAAGCGAATGGTATTTTTAACACGCTTCGTGAAAGCCCCTCGGCATAGCCGGAAGAAGAATCGCTCATAGCGATTAAATTCAGCGAAGCCGTGGTTAATGGCTGGTAACAAGCAATACCGTTCGAGTTAACCACAGCAATCTCTGAAGATGACGTCGTAAATGCCCCGGCGATTGTCATCCCGAGCTTATCGGCCTTGCGCCCAATGTCGCGAATAACCTCTGCTCTTTGTTTAGGAGTATAGGCCGCGGTTGGCTCGAAATACGTGCTAATTTTTTTATACGTCGCCGGTTTGGGTAATCCTTTAAAATCGGGATTGGGCAGAGCCCTCTCGGCAATCGTAAATGAGTTTTTCATCGCTCGATGAAGGTCATCTTTATTAAGAGATGTGGTCGAGGCAACCCCGATTTTACCATTAATTATACTTCGAAATATAATTTGAGTATTGTTTTCGGCCACATTTTGATGAATCGTAGAGTTTGCGAAACGGCTGGTTCCGCTATAACTTCCGATAAAAACAGCCTCGGTTTGTTGCGCCGCCGATTTACTGATTACCGAACGCAAAGTAGTTAGTATTCTAGTTTTTCCTATCATTTGCTTGCTCCTACTTTGACGTTTCTGAATCTGGCCGGGGCGGCGCCATGCGCTACATGAGCAATCTGCATCGGTTCTCCCTTTCCACAGGATGGTATCCCCCAAATATGCCAATGATTATTATTACAGATAGCATCGCAGGAATTCCAGAACTGCGGGGTCATTCCGGTATAGAGCGGATTTTTATAAATTTGCCCCAGTTTGCCATCTTTTATTTGCCAGGCGATTTCCTGACCGAATTGGAAATTCAGCCTTTTGTCGTCAATTGACCAGCTCTTGTTCGTATCGACCAGTATTCCATTCTTGGTATCCGCGATTAAGGCATCAAGCTCACAATTGCCGGGTTCCAGATTGATATTAGTCATTCTTATTAGGGGAATTTTATTCCAGCCATCGGCCCGCATACAGCCATTGGGGGCTTGTTTAGTCACTCGTGCGGTTTCCCGCGAATTTAAATAGCCAACATGAATTCCATCTTTGATTATATCGGAGCGGCAGGCCTTGACCCCTTCGTCATCATAGCCAAATGTTCCCAATCCTCCATCAATTGTGGAATCGGCCACTATATTGATTATGGATGATCCATACTTAAGACTGCCAAGCTTATCGATTGTCATAAATGAGCCGCCCGCCAGCGATATTTCGGTGCCTAGGACTCGATCCAATTCTGTCGGATGGCCGCAGGATTCGTGAACCTGTAGCGCCATCTGCGAACCGGTTATGATGATATCGGTATCCATGGCGGGACATTCAGGCGCTTTAAGAAGCGCGGTGGCTTCCGCGGCAACTCGCTCGGCATTTTCTACCAGCTTCAAATTGCGAATAAATTCGAAGCCCGAACAAGCGTAATCGCCGCCATGTGAATTTGGATATGAACGCCTTTGGACTTCCGAGCCTGAAACCGCCGTCGCGGTGTAACCGCCGCCCGACTCCATAATTTCTTGCTCGATATATGCCCCTTCGCTCGAACAAAAGATTTTCCGGGTACGATAAAAATCAAAGTTTGCCTCGGCGATTTTGATACTCTTGTTGTCGCGAAGCGTTTTGTTGATTTGAAGCAGCAGATTGATCTTATCATCTAAAGAAACCGCGAACGGATCCTCTTTATATTTGGTTTTATACTTATCGACATAAGGAATTAGTTTTTCTAATACCACCTCTCCCCTTTTAGTCAAGGCAGACGCCTTTGCGATTTTAATCGCGCGATTGGCCGTTTTTTCGAGTTCTTCGTCACTCATATCACTTGTAGAGGCGAATCCCCAGCAACCATCAACGATAACCCTTATTCCAACTCCAAGGTCGTCGGTCAAGGTTAACGATTCGATAAGCTGATCTTTGGCCGCGATTGATTGATTGGTGCGAAAAACATAACGAATATCGGCGTAATCGACATGTTTTGCTTTAAGGTGATTGATTAAACCCTTTAATTTTTCCTGCAAATTCGACCTCCAATCTTTGGGTCGTAGCCAACGGCCCTATGGTCATAAATTATCGCATTTATTTAGAAATGCCACGGCGCAATTAACCGCCACGATTCCCTGCGTCGTAACCCAAACTGCATAGAGTTTATAAAAATCCGGTTAAGGGAGCAATCTAAATCTTCTTAAAAAAACCTTCAGGCCCCGAAAAAGTGATTTTTCGGGCGGCCAGTTTCAAACCGCTTATACAACATGCTTCGAAATCTTTCCCTTTGCTCAGGGCGTAAACGAATCCCGCCGCATATGTATCCCCGCAACCTGTAGAATCGACCTCGCTTGCGACTCTTGGAATCGCGAATGATTTCCACTTTGTGACATTACCAACTCGCCAGGCTGCCACAAGGTCTTGGTTTTCCCGTGTGATTATGGCCATACGGGGACCCAGATGAAGGATTTTTTTCGCGGCATCAGATATCTTTCCGGGCGAATTCAAAACACCCGGAAAAAGCGTTTCAAGTTCAAATTCATTCATTTGAACAATATCCGCCTCTAAAAGATATCTCCGCCAATGAGGATGTCGCCGGAAATGACGTTTACAATCCGAAACCCTTGATAACGCCAGACTGTGATAATCCAGATATATCAGAGGCTTATATTTTTTCTTTAACCATCGGATTGACGCCGGTGGAAATTCATTTCCCCCTATATAATTAATAAGCGCGATATCAAGCGCCGGGCAATTCTTAAAATTGGCCCGGGATATATGCGGAAACAGGTTGAGATTATCCTCGCGGCGATAACCGGATTTATTATATTTTAAAACGTGAACTTCCTGATTTTGGTTTAAGATTCTGGAAAGCGACCAATCGATTTGCGTGAATCTTCCCCAGTATTTTTTTGTTTTCTCAATCAGATTTTTCCCGATATAACAAACCGGGAAAATAAATGTGGAGCTATCGGCAACCGAAGCCAGGGCCGCCAGATTATATGCCGTTCCGCCAAAAGTTTCTATCGAACGGCCATCGATAAAATTGAGGCGATCCCAAACTAGATGGCCGATAATCGCGATTCTTTGTTGGCGTAATAGCATTGTCATAATAAAAAGGGGCGTATGTTTTTTCATACGCCCCGGGGAATTTACCAAAAAGCAAAATCTAAAGCGTTTGGTCGTCCAAAAACCAAGCCAGCATCACATCAAATATATGCTGTACTTGACCTTCCGAGTTATCCATTAGGTAAAGCGGGAATGAGAAGTAAGAGGTTTTATATAAACCACTGGCAGGTGTATGTCTAATGGCAACCGGAAGATTATGGTAGCGTGAAGTGTCCGGATTAATAGCTCCATAAGTGAACAAGGTCATTGAGAAATTATCTGTTCTTTCGACCACATCTACTTTCGAGATACCAAACTGCCTCACATAAGAGCATTTAAGAGAATCAATTCCTATATCCTCAAAAGTGGGTACAATAGATTTGGCAAAATGAAAATCCGCGGTCGATGTGGTGTTTAAGGGACCGTAGCTCGCCCCGCTTAAGTTAAAATACTGATAAGCCAACGATTGAGGAATAAAATCCTCCCTTTGTGGGGTAGGTGATGTTGACAGGGCGGCGCAGAATGCCTGACGCCCAATTACCCATATTTTTCCACCTACAGCCAGATAATCGCTAAACGACTTACAGTATTGATTGGATGAAATCGGGTCCCGAAGATCGGGTCTGCTGAAATCGAGATTGTCAACAATAACCATCCGGAACTTGGCCAATTCAGCGACTGGAATCGGTGGAGCAAAATTCTGGCTATTTCTGGCCGTATCATAAATCGAAATCGTATACCCGGCATTTTCTACCATGGCCGTATAGAAAGCCACCAAAGAATCCGGGAAGTTTGGAGGATTATTCCTTAACGGATAGCCGACAGGTCCCGCGGTATAAAACTCGGTTGCTTGTGAAAGAATAACATCCCGCACATCGCCCGGACTGGATATCCATAAGGGTTCAACGCACATAAACTTGCGCCAGGCCGCCGTCGGATCGGGAGCTTGAGCATCATCCCTCACGCGCACTACAAAGATATAGACTCCAGTACGTAAATCCAAAAATGTGCGTTCTTTATCCCTTACCCATGTACTCATCGTTACCGAATCCAAAGATGAGCGTAATGGCACATGTCCAGCGGTATCGGCCAGTGTCAACGCGCCGGCAATTCCGGATGTTGTGTCATATGGCCCATACAATTTCCATTCATAATCGAAATCGGGCTGGTCGTTGGGAAAATCGATTGTATCTTTTCCCGCCCAGGTCATTTTTAGACCTTTCCAGAGATTGGTTGTTTCGGGCAAACACCAAACAACATCGCCCAGAGACATCGAATCGCTCGTGGACCCGGGGCAATCTCCAAGTATGGTTACGGGAAGATGATTGATACGCGAGAAACGGCGGTAAATTATATTCGAAAATTCCCCGTCGTTATCAACGCACTTGGCATAGATGTACTGAGGGAGCGTATCCTGTTCATTAGCGGGAGCATACAATCTGACAGTAACCACAGTTGAATCGGTCCGACGCCACTGCGATAGCTCCGGCAACTGGCTCACGAACGCGTCCGGATCACTACCAACCTGCGATTCAAGCGCTACATAATAATAGTAGCTGCTTATTTCGCCATCGATATCTTTGCCGAACCAACTAACTTTAGCATTTGACCGGAATACTGAATCTGGCAGAGGAACATTAGCCCAGGATATTGTCGGGGCTATATTGGAGACCCGATTGCCTTTTAACTCGGCTTTCTCGCAGCCGGCTAATATCGCCACCATTAGAAGCCCGACGACTGCCAGCCAAACAATTAATTTATTTTTCATCTATCAACTCCTCCGAATCCCTAAAACTTCAAACCAAGCGTTACGCGATGTACTGTTTCCAGAAAACCCATATCTTGATATGCGTAATCAACACGCAACGTATAAGCTGAAACGGGGACTTTGATCCCGCCGCCGAATGTTATTCCAGAGGTTAATCCATCGAAACTTTGACGATCATCAAAACCGCCAGACTGCAAAAATCCATTTTTACTGAAATCGTAGTTAAATTTCTTGCCCACTCTTAAGGCAAACATGTCGTTATACCAGTATTCGAGTCCTCCATTAAACCGTTCAAGGTTATCATTAGGTCGCGAAGCTTGAAGGGCAAAAGTCAATTTCGTCATGTCGCTTTGAATCAGATTGATTGAGGAGCCAAATCGAAAATCCATCGGCAATGGATAAGTTTCTTCGATGAATTTCATATCGGGACCGAAATTGGCCAGCATCATGCAAAGCTTAAAATCGCGGTATCCGGTTTGATAGTAAATACCAGCATCAGTAGCCCAGCCATTGGCTCTTTCGGTTTCGAGAAGTTGGTTAATGTATTTGAATGTCAGCCCGATAGATAGATGGTCTGTTAAACTGGCGCCATAAGTAAGAGCCATAGCCATATCAGCCGCAGAAAAAGTTTGTCCCGTTCCGCGCGGATGTCTATAATCTGTTTTTAACATATCATCCGTATGAAGCCAATAGGTCGCGAAACCTACCGCGCCATACCATTGCGGCGTAGGCCAAACAAGGCCGACGAATTCATACTTAATGTCGGCTGGATATTCGATATGCGTTGCCGCAATCTCTCTATTCTCAAGATTTGCGATGCCAGCCGGATTATAATAAAGGGCCGAAGCATCATTGGCAACGCCGATAAACGCGTCCCCCATTCCAACCGATCTGGCGGAAACGCCTATTTTCAAGAATTGCGCACCGGCGGTCCCGACTTTGGCCTGGCCGAACGCCAGAACGGGCAGGCACAACAGAATCGCGAGTGCGGCGATTAAAATATTTTTTGACATGTTTATTGCCTCCTCGCTACTTTATTATCACGAATTTACCGATTTCAGACGGCTTGTTAGGCACACCGTCAACAATCGAATGGTACTCTACCGAATACAAATACATACCGGAGACGACCGCTTGGGTATTTCGGGAAATCAAATCCCAATAAATAATACCGGGAGCGTTACCAATAGACTGTCTTGGATCGTATGTCAAAGCCCTTATCAGATCGCCGTCAAGCGTCCAAATCCTGATAATTGCCCATTGATCATCCGGCAAATTAGAGAACCATATTCTTCTGTCTTGTTCGTGCCAACCGCTACTGTCCGGATCCTCATACCCGTCTTCCCTATACATACCATCAATTCTATAGGGATTCGGATAGACTATTAATGGATCGGTTTTTCTAACCGGATAAACTAACGTTGAATTGATTGAACGAGCCGATTCAAGCGGAGAGAGGTCGGTCTGCGGATTACCAAAATCGAAAGCCGATACCGCGAAATATATACCGCGAGATTCTTTTAGGCCATCCATCACATACTTATAATGGAATATCGTGTCTCCAGGGGCCACAATTTCGATACTGTCTATCAGCGCATCCAGACCCAGATTTAAATCCTGAGCCATCCAATAACGCGTCGTTGTTAAAGTATCCGATGGACGATTGAATTCCGCGTTTGGATCGATTGCCAGAACTTCAGCGGTTGTCAGTGGATAAATTTTGTCTTTGTTGATTGCCCAGAATTTTACCCACGGACTAAGCGAATCGGCTTGAGTACTATCTCGTGTAACAGGTATCCAGTCAATTCTATCATATTGCGCGCGAGGCGTCCAATTTATCTGATCATAAGATATGTAAACCTTGTAACCCTCAAAATCCTTACGCCCGCTAAATGGATCGATAAAATCTTCGGAACTCGGCCCAAAACCTTCGGGGTTTCGGCTGGACCAGGTGATTTCGACATAACCACGATCCGTTTTTACATTCAGGCGTGGTGATGGAGGAGGCGGCGGACCCTGGAAATCGGCGCAACCATCGCCTTTTGTCCAGAATTTGGATGAATCGCGGCCATTATTTGAATAAACCCAGTGAAATTCGCCGCTGTCACCATCGACCTGCCAGACACCATCTACAAAACAAGAATCTCTGCCGGGGTTATCATAAACCCATTCGGCCCATTGGGCATTGGTGGCGAAATCGCTGAAATTCAGGTTACTGTAATAAGTATTAATCGCGTTCCTATCGCTTGTACGGGATCTTAAATTAAGCTGGTAGTTACGGGGATCTTTATGAAGATTTTCTCCACAAATATAGCCCACGGTCAATGGCAAAGTCGCGCCGCCCGCTATCGAATCAAACGGCCCGAAAGAATAGAGATATCTGGTATCGTAACCGTTGGCTAAATCATTTGGGTCTTGGGCCGTATTCCGCACCCAGCCCTGGCTCGTCCAATCGAGATTGCAGTAAATTTGATCGTAATCGAACTCGCCATTGGACATCACGAAATACTTCGCCCTATCGCCGCCGGGAGTGCCTTTTCCGCCGCCCGGGAATACGCCGCCCGGGAACAGGCGGCTCAAAATCGTATCGTTGCGGCTGGTCATTGGACCCCAATCGTATGCCGATGTCATATTGGAAATCCACCAATTGAAACCATATTCAAGGTTGGCGGTGGGCGCTCTTACAACTCGGCAACCGGATACGCCTCTGGCGGAAGTTGCGTTAAATGAAGGCGCGTCAGCAACCCCCATCCCGTTATTATCCGCGATCCAGGCGGTGAATATTTCGGTCGAATCGTTATTTCGATCGACGTACCATTGTAAAAACCCGCATATATCATCCTGGGCGCCGGCTTCCGGGTTGAAGTGTGTCTCTTCGGACATATGCCAGACGTCCGCATCGATATATAAACCGATCCAGACATTTTTCAGGGCGCGATCTCTGATATTTGTAATCTCAAAATCGATAAGGATGAAATCTTCAGCATATTCATACGACCACGAATAGCTTTTCTGGATAATTCTCAATCCGAGAGGATTATGAAGACGACCGTCGTTGGGATCGGGAGTTGGAGCAGTCGTGTTCGTATCGTAAACCACCGCGATAAAATCCTGTTCGGAAATCGCGTGAAATGTACGATTTGGCAAATCGCTCGGAATAGTCCCGACCGTATCGGCATATGGCGGTGAGTTTTTCCCTCTGGTTGACAGCATGAGAATATTTCCGCCGGGGGGAGTCGCCGGATACATTTCAAAAACAGTTCCCCACCAGCCGTCGTTACCGATAGAAACCAGGGTGTCATAAACGCCCGGATTAGTAGTCCTTTCGACAACTGCGCCAATCCATAATGCGCCCTGAAATAGATATTCCAGGTTGGAGCCAGCCGGGAATTCGCATGACGGCGCGGACTCTCCAGTTAACGAATCGATCTCTTCGCGCCCCTGGCTGCCGAACATTCCATAGTTAGTTATGGAAAAGTTTACATTTGAAACGCGATGGACTCTCAATTGTTTGTTGGGGGTCACCGCCGTTTTGTGAAGCGGTCCGGGTGAATCCCCATCATAACTATATTCAGTCATCGCAATGGCCGTGCCAATGAGGCCGGCCAGCAAAATCAAAACCACAGCTAACGCCATGAAGCCGTTTATGGGCAGGCTTAACTGTGGTTTGTGATTCCTAATCTTTACCATTATTTACCTCCAAAATTACCTGTAAGTCTTTTCCATTTAGAACTGGACTGAAAGCCCAATCAACACCTGTCGCCCGTTCAAATAATTAAGTGGGTCCGCGTCAATATCCTGACCCGTCAATATCTGACCGTTGTAGCTGCGGTTGGAATAAGCTAAACCTGTGCCGTCATAAACGTCATAAACATTGCGGGTGTTGAATATGTTATTAACAGTCAATTGTAACGAATAATTCAAACCATATGCGACAAAATTCTTCTCCAGACTGAAATCAACCGTTGATGTGGCTGGTTTCCTCTTTGAATTTGGCAATGGAGATTCGCCGGTTCTAAGGTGAAGACCAGGATAACTGCTCGATGGCGTAAATGGTTGCCCGGTTTTAAACTGCCAGAGTATACTGGCATTCCAGTTATCCGGTAACTTTATAATCCCAAAATGTGGATGTTCATCTTTTAGGATGGTAATGCTGCTGTTAAATGTCAGCGTATGGCGGATATCCCAATCAAGCGGATTTTCTTTAATCGAAATCTCGCCGCCGGCAAAACGAATATAATAATCGGAACGGTCGCTCGAACTCTTGCCATATGCGAAAGTATACTCATATTTGATTGATCCAGCCAGGAACTGCCCGTAGCGCTTCTCGAATTCCACTTCCAATCCTCTGGCCCTGGCATAGTCGACATTCGATTGAACTTCGCTTGAACCGCTGGCCAAGCTGACAGGAACTGTATTAAGCAGGCCATATTGGTCTTTATAGTAACCCGAGAAATCCAATCTGTATCCTTCGGTAATGGCATACTGAACTCCGACCTCATATAAGATCGTTTTTTCATAGTCGATATTAGCGTTGCCAATTACGCTAAAGGCGTTAGATGCCTGGGTGGCCCGCTGATAGTATTTTGAGAATCCCGGTCGCTGATAGAAATGCCCATAGTTGAACATGAGCTTCGCTTTATCCGATATTGGGAACGCGAAACCTACGCGGGGCGCCAGCTTTTGATGGGAATCTACGATCAACATATCGATTCCCTCTTTGCTTAGCGTAACGCTGTCTTTGGCTTCCCTTGCCTGGATAAAGAATTCATAACGGAGACCGATATCGGCAATCATTTCGCCGTATTCCATCTTATCCTTGATATAGAAAGCGCCGTCTTTGGGCGTGCGAGTGTAGAAATCGCGGAATACGCCTCTGGAATACGTTTGATAAATATTGGTATCCGCGATACCATCGCCGTTAGTGTCTCTTCTTTCAATTAATCTGGTTATATTAGACCATGGCCCCCCGTCATCGACACCATTGTAATTGTTGTACGGATACTGAAGATCCTGATACTCGATTCTATGGAATTTGAATTCAAAACCGGATTTCAATTGGTGGTGACGGGACAACTGGCTGGTCATATCGAATTTTAACGTCCGAGTTCTCGTATAGTCGTAATGATATTGCGCCCAGCGGTCAAATCCCGAATCGAGGAATCCATCCGTGTTATCCCACTTACCGTTTCCGTTTACGTCAACGAAAGCTTCGCCGTAGTCGTATTGGCCATTCGGCGCGTCATAACGGCCGTTTGAATTTCTATCTACGTAGGGAATCCCCTGCGACCATGAATCGTTAGGTCCGGTATAGCGGCCATTGTGATCCAGGTCGTCCGAAGCTGACCAGATATCGATAGCGCGATCATACACACCATTACCATTGACATCCGTAAAAGGTTCGCCTAAACTTGAATCGCCATCGAAATAAGGTTCTGGATCATCAGTGTTGTAGTTGTAAGCAAGCTGTTCATTGTAGATGCCATCACCGTAGTAATAGCCGAGAGTATCTACGAAGTAGTATGTAGAATCGCCATCATCGTACAGACCGTTATTGTTGGTATCAACATAGTTAACATCATTATAGACTGTTTCGGCATCGTCCCATTGTCCGTTGCCATTAACGTCTTCGAATGGCTCGCCAATATCCCAGACACCATTGTCATTAAGATCAACGAATTTTTCGGCGGCGTCCCATTTCCCGTTGCCATTCGCATCAACATACATTTCCCAAGCGCCCGCCATAATTGGTACGTAGAAATTAGATGGGTTCATTTTTCCTGGAAGGCGTTCGTATGTCTGCTTAACCTGGCTATAAAGAACTTCGCCATAGGTGTTCTGTAAAAACGGCGGATTGAAAGACATCGAAATCGAATATATCTCGCGACTTGATTTGATATAACCCGCGTTCTGGGGGTTATACAGGAAATTGTAACTAAAATTCAAAGCATTATCCCAATCTTTGCTGTAACGAAGATTAAGTTTGTACTTTGAATTTGGATCAAGCTTCCAGGTCAGTTTAGCAAGACTGGTGTATTTATTGACACGACGATTGGGGATTTCGATTCCCAAGAAATCCTCATGCCCATAACTAATTTTCGATTTGGAAGAGCCGTAATTATTGTAATCAACGAAACCATCAGATTTATCGACGCTAAAACTGGCATAGTATGCCATCTTCTCGCCGGGCCACTTCAATCCCAAGCTCGGGAATAATTTATCCGAAATAAGGGGAACGGGGCCGCTTAAATTCATATCCAATCGATCTTGATTGAACGAATACTTATTAAGGCTTTTGGAACCGAGATCATCAGTGAGGAATGTGCCACCGAAACTTGTCGCCCGGTTGTTTCCTTCGCGCCTTTGGGTTGTAATAAGGGCGCCGGAGACGTCTCCATATTCGGCCGAGTAATTGCCTTTCATAATCGAGATGTCTTCAACATCCTGGGCCGAAAAGTTCATCGATAAGCGGGAAATCGGGGTCGCGTCGCTTCCGCCCGCATTGATACCGCCGTATCCGCCCAACTGGTCTTTGATGAGAACGCCGTCATCGACAATACCGACTTCACCAGCGCGGGAACCGCGCACATGCAGCGCTCCACCTTGAGAAACAACGCCGGTCTGGGCTTTCAGGACGCCTTCAATAGTTTGAACCGGCAAAGCGTCAATTGCTGCTCTGGAAATGTGCACTTCGGTGCTGACCGCTTTGGTGATATCTGGTCGTTTGGCTTCAACGACGATATCCCCTACTTTAACCGCTTCTGAAACCAGTTCGAAATTGATTTCCGTCGTAACATCGGCGTTAACCGTAACGTTTGTTACAGTTAGTTTATTGTAGCCGATACAGTCAGAAACCAGAGAGTAAACCCCCGGCGGAACGTTTAAAATTACATATGAACCATCTGCGGGATTTACCAAGGCCCCCATGCTCGAATTAACAATCATGATTCGCGCGCCAGGTATAGCCAAACCTGTCTGCTTATCCTTAACCACACCGCTTAATTTACCGGTAGTCGCGCCAAACAGCGACCAGGTCATCAAGATTGTTAAAGAGAACACGGCAAGGCCGATTAGCCTTATCCACCTCATCCAAAACCTCCTGGTATTTTATTTGTTAGCTTTTTATGCTTCCAATATAAATGTTGCGTTTGGTCGGTCCTTACCCAAGTGTTGCTTCCTTTGCCGACTCACGCCCATAATTACAACTATACCCCCTTTTTTATTCCCTCAAATTTGCCTTTTATGCCAATTAAAGTCAAGATAATTTTGTGAAAGGCTTGGAATTATAGGAATAAATATGAATCGCTGATTTCCTATGAAATCCCGCAACCGAACGAGAAAACCGGTTTTCTAAAAAAGCAATAAAATTATTAAAAATTATTTTACGAGCGTTATTTTTTGGGTCTGGCGGAAATTTCCGGAAGTCAAAACGGCGTAGTAAATCCCGGAAGGTAACTGCCTGGAATCCCAAACAGCTTTATAAACGCCGGGCGAATGTACACCCCTGCTCAAATTGGCAACCTTCTCCCCTAATACATTATAGATATCAAGCTCGACGGTACACCTTTCTTTTATCTCAAAAGCTAAAATCGTTTTGGTATTAAAGGGATTTGGATAATTCGGATAAATCGCGAATTTTGTAGGTTCCGCACTGGATTCTTGAATATCCGCCGGCACATCATAATACAACATCCAGCTCTCGGTATCCCCATGATTACATTCAGATTTACTGTTCACATAAAACAAGTGCATTTTATAATTGACAATATCCGCCAGCGATCCCCAGCTATCATTATCACAATTACCACTTGTGCATCCGGGAGTATGGGAAATGGTAAGGTTTTCCGGCGATGTCCAGGATTGACCTCCATTAGATGTGTTGGCCGTCCAGATATCGCCGTTGGCACACCCGCCCGCCGAACAGTCGGACGTATCAAATTGCGTCCAAATCGCAAACAAATGGTCATCGACCTGCCGAACCCCAAAATCCATCTTGCATATCGGCCTGTTCCATGGTCCAATAGTGCAACCGCTATCAGGCCATTCGTAATCCGGCCAGGGGGTCCTGATTTGGTCGATAATTTGCGTACCGCTGTTATAATGAAATAAAAAAGTCTTGGAACGAACGATATCCGGCGCTGATGACCAATTGGCGTTCCAACCGATATGGAAATTATCGTTGTAATCTAATATCAAAGCCAGATCGGTGAAAGCCCAAAGCGAATCATTATCTGTACCGTAATTGGTGATATTCACTCGCCCGTTTATAAAATCCCAATTTAGGCCATCCTGCGATAATACATAATAAACGTCATTCCAAAGTTGAATACTCGTATCGACCATTCGCGTATAGGCGATTACCACTTTATCAGAAACAGGCGAGGCGCCACCAAGCCCGAGATTACCATCACCGAATCTACTATTTCCACATCCGACCAGGTTGCCCCATCATCGCTCGAACGAACATACGCGAATCTTTGCGGATCACCAGCATAAGTAGCACTTTCAGTCATGGTGATATGAATTCTATTGCTCCTGTCAACCGCGATATACGGCCACATGGCATGACGATTTCCCGGCATAAGTAAATCAGGAGGATTATAAAAGCTGAAAATACCATACCCGGGCGGGTCACTATCAATGGCTAATTTCACAAAAGTATTGGCTGGCCCGTGGTAAGCAACTGCGCCGAAATTACCGTTATACATCGATACCTGGCAGTATCCACCCACCGAATCATTGTTTACCCTATCGCCAAACCCGTTTGAAAACCAATTTCCCTGGCTATCGACCCTGTTAAAATAAATATGTCTGGGCCTCGGATAGTCCAGCCCGTTCATCCAGGCAAAAAACACGCTGCCATCGGAACCGACCGCCACTCGGTTGCCTGTCGAACCTGTCGATTGCATATCCATGTAGGTTGTACCGACAACAGTTCCCGGCGATTGGGCGCTGGCAACAAGCGGGATTAAGGCACTAACAAAGGTTACCAGTATGATCGTTCTCCTCATCATAAGTTTCCCCATCAGCAAGTGTAATGTTACCCATAAATGTAGCATTTATACTAATCCCTGTTGCGAATCACCGTTGCGATTAAAATCCAGTCGGCCCTTACGAGCCGACTGGCATTCGGCTGAGGTGTGTAGAAGCCGGTTACTATTTAATAAAAACCATCTGCTTGGTTTGCACTTCCTTACCGGCTGTCAGCCTATAATAATATGTGCCCGATGCCACCTGATCGGCATTCCAGATTACCCTGTGAAAACCGACGGGCATCGCGCGATTAACTAAAGTGGCAACCTTCTCTCCCGCGATATTGAATATCTCCAATTTAACAAGAGATGCTTTCTTTAATTCAAATGATATCGCGGTATTCGAGTTGAATGGATTCGGATAGTTTTGCGCCAGAGTAAAGTTGGTCGGTTTTTTAGGGGGGTCGTCAATACCTACAAGTTTAGGGTAATAAAGCATCGGGTTTTCGGTTGCAGAACCCTCGGTCTGCGGCATTCCGCCGGCATCCTTATCGTTCACATAGAAAATGTGAAGCCTACCGTCGACAACATCGGCCAAAGACGCCCAGTTGTCGCTATCGCAATCACCCGCTTCGCAATTAGGAGTATGGGAATTCGTCAAATTCTCCGGCTCGCTCCAGGAAACTCCATCGTTGGTCGTGAACGCCATCCAAATATCGCCATTGGCGTAGCCTAAAGCGGAACAATCAGCTGTATCGAACTGGGTCCAGATAGCATATAGAGTATTGCTTCCTTGTTGCACTCCCAAATCCATTTTGCAGATAGCCCGATTCCATCCGCCAAAAGCGCATCCCGAACTAAGCCACAGCGAATCCGGCCAGGGCGTGCGAACTTCATCGATAACCTGCCGATTTGAACTGTAATGGAACAGGTAGGTCCTGTAATAGTAGCTATTAGCATCCGGCGACCAATTGGCGTTCCAAACAATATGAAAATTATCGTTATAATCGAAAATAACCGCTATGTCGGTATAAGCCCAAAGCGAATCATCGTCATCACCATAGTTCGTGACATTTACCCTGCCATTGGTAAAATCCCAGGTTACCCCATCCTGCGATAAATAGTAGCAGATATCGTTCCAGGTTTGCGATGATGTATCAGTCATCTTACTATAGGCAATTACGACCTTATTCGAAACGGGTGAAGCCGCGATTACCGAGCTAATGGTTTTCACCGAGTCGAGATATTGTGGATTTGTCGCGTTTGGCCACCAGCTTGTATTGGATTGATTGAAACGCGCGTAGCAAAGGCGTTGGGGGGCTCGGTCAGCCGAATTTTCGGACATCACTAAATGCACCAGGTTATTACTGTCAACAGCGACATATGGCCATATGGTATGCGTATTTCCCGATAACAAATCAGGCGCGTTATAGATGTTAAAAATACCAAAACCAGGCGGATCCGTATCGATCGCAATCTCGGTATAAATATTCGGCCCGGCATGAGCAGCGATCACGCCACGGTTGCCGTTAGGCGGCATCGCAACCTGGCAATACCCGGTCACACTGTCAGGAAATACAATATCGCCGATTCCATTGGAAAACCACTGACCGATATTATCGACCCAGTTGAAGTAAACCTTGCGGGGTCTGGGATAAACCGGCGAGTACATGAATGCAAATATGATACTATGATCGACGCCTAAGGCAATCCGATTTCCGGTTGAACCATTCGATTGATAATCGAAATACGTTGTGCCGACAATTATGCCCGGCGACTGGGTGATTGCATCCGGCGACCAGGGTATCATTGGAACATTTGGCATTGGTTCATCGCCGACAATTATTTTGTCGACATGTGGGGCGGTTTTGCGCGAGAGTTCGCGGGAAATCGCCGGCGCCGCGCAAACTAAAACCAGCGACATGATCAATAACTTCTTAATCATAAAGACTCCTTTTTTTATATAGTATCAGAATTAACACTTCTTTTCAATATTTTTCCGGTTAATCCGATTCTAAGCAAAAAAATACGGCTGACCATCGGGGCCAGCCGTATCGTAGAAACTTCAGAAAAGATTCGGAAATTACTTGATTAAAACCATCTGCTTGGATTCGGAAGTCGTGTTTGTAGTCAGTTTGTAGTAGTAAATACCGGATGACACATTTTCCGCGTTCCAGGTTAGTTGATGCGAGCCGGCATTCATCTGCTGGTTGGCAAGAGTGGCAACTTTGGCGCCAGTAACGTCGAACACTTCGACCTTTACAGGAGTGGCTTCCTTCAATTCAAATGATATCACGGTTTTGGCGTTGAATGGATTCGGGTAGTTCTGAGCCAATTCAAAAGCAACTGGTTTTGAATCGGCGCTGCGAATACCGCTTGAAAGCGGATTCGGAACCGCGAGATACATCATCGGATTTTCAGTATTTGAACCTTCGGTCTGCGGCAAGCCGCCGGCGTCTTTATCGTTAACATAGAAGATATGCAGGCTATCGTCAACCACATCGGCTAAAGTCGCCCAGTGATCGCTATCGCATTCGCCCGCGAAACAATCCGGCGTATGAGAATTGGTTACGTTGACCGGAGTAGCCCAGGTAGCCCCGTTATTCACCGAATATGTCATCCAAATGTCGCCATTGCTATAGCCGCCTGATGAGCAGTCAGACGTATCAAATTGAGTCCAAGTAGCAAATATCCCATTGACGTTGTTCTCATGATAGACACCAAGATTCATCTTGCTGATTGGCCTATTCCAAGCGCCGTAATCGCAACCGCCGCTAACCCACAACGAATCCGGCCAGGGGCTTCTTACCGATGTAATCTGCTGCGTGCCGCTATTATAGAACAACAATTCTGTTCTGTAGTAAATACCGTTTTCGGTCACCCATTGAGCGTTCCAGATTATATTAAGGTTATCGTTGTAATCGAAAACCGCATCCAAATCGGTATAGGCCCACAGCGAATCATTATCGGTTCCATAGTTCGTCACGTTTGTGCGATTGGTAAAATTCCAAGTCACGCCGTCATTAGATAAAATGTAAACGATATCATTGTACCATTGCGTGCTGGTATCGGTCGTTTTAGAATAAACAATAGCAACTTTGTCCGAAACGGGCGATGCCGTCGGCAAGCCCGCAATCACCATCACGGTATCGACTAATTGAATCGCGCTCCAGGAAGAGCCAGCATTGGTCGACCGAGTGTACATAAATCTTTGCGGATCACCGGCCGCCGGCGTGCTTTCAGACATGGTGACATGAATTCGGTTACCACGATCGACGGCAACATATGGCCACATTGCTCTGGCGCTGCCAGGATTGATTAAATCCGGCGGATCGCCGTAAGTGAAAATACCAAATCCTGGAGGATCGGCGTCAATCGCGATTTTAGAATAGGTGTTGGCTGGCCCATGATAAGAAACGGTTCCGCGAGTCCCAGCATATAAGGAAACCTGACAGTATCCACCCACGGAGTCGTTGTTCACGCGATCGCCAACACCATTGCTGAACCAGCTACCCGATGCGTCAACATAGTTAAAATAAATGTGGCGCGGTCTGGGATAACCAATTCCATTCATCCAGGCGAAAAACTTGCTATTATCGGTGCAGACTACCATTCTATTGCCGGTCGAGCCATTTGTCTGGTAATCATAATGTGTCGTACCGACAATAACCCCAGGAGAATCCATTGTCATATTCGGATTCAAAGGATAAACCGGGCCTTGCGGCAACGGTTCGTCGCCAGTAATGAGTCTGGCTTTTTTCATGGGCTGAGTCTTGGCTGTACCGCCCATGGCCACGGCACTAAAGGCAAACACCGCCAAAAGCGCCAAAATAAAAAGTTTCTTTACCATTTTCTCTTTTTGCTCCTTTGCATTTAATTGAACATTGTATCTTAAAAATTGTTACGCTAAATATCACCTCCCTATCGTTATTCTCGTTTCGTTAATCGATTATTTTCCAATCATTTTTAGTCTGCATTGCGTAATTAATTTCCTTTTGGTAAAAAAATTTTTACCAAATTAAACAAAAAAGGAAATTTGTAAAAAAAAAAAAAACCC
>CAZTNJ010000022.1:26566-28025 GCA_964614835.1 uncultured Ignavibacteria bacterium
ATCTATCATCCCGTTTTTCATCTTGTTGAGGTTTAACTCGCCTCGAATAAATTTGCCGATATCCGTAGCTAACGTTTCGATTTTTTTTTGCATCTCATCCGGCGCTTCGACATTAAGCAGATACGGGGTGGCTATTCTCGGCGTTCGAAGCGGAATCGACCCGTGGATTAAAATTGAATCGCGAAATACCCTCTGCGCGATCGGCACTATCTTTTTCCCATCCACCGTTATCTCATACTGGGATATCGCCGCCAGACATGGCCCCTGACTGACCGCCCCGTTTTTTTTCTGACTTTCCAATAATTCGGCGCCAATTCCAATAGCCCGAAGCCCTGAAGTGATTATTTGGCCGGCTTTGCGGAAAATCTCTCTGTCGTCAATTTTCAAACCGCCCATACGGCCGCTTATAGAAAAACTGATATCGCCGTCATGCATCAGTTCCCTGCCGCCAGTAGGACGCCTGACCACCTCAACGTTCAATTCGCGGCACTTTTCCAAATTAACGCGCTTTTCCACGTGTTGATGAAACCCGCAACTTAGGGTAGGACGGGTCCATCGATATAATCGCAAAGTATACTCATAGTCCTGACCAGTTTCACCGACCGCCAGAAAATTATCAATCGCCATGTTGAGGAATCCGGCAAATTCGGACTCATCGATAAATCGTAACTTCTTCAATTGTCAAACAGCAATTTCAATTCTGATAAATTAAGCCAAAACCATTCCTTCTGTCAAGACAGGCTTTCGTATCCTGACAACTTTCTTCTTCCTAAGCGCTATAATTAACACAATACTTGATAAAATACAACAACTTCAGCATTTTTTTTATATAATCTTTTTGCCACAAAAATACGCAAATTTTAAGATAAATATACCCATTGCTTAAATTGATACAGATAAATCATGATAATATTCCGTAAATTAATAAAATCTTCAGATTATTTAATTAAGGACATCTTACGAGCCTGAATCGTCCCTGCCACCCGATAGAAATAGATTCCACTTGCTACTTTGTTACGCGAACCGTCTGTTCCATCCCAGTATATTTCGTTTATACCGGGTTTCACCCTGGTGACAAGAGTCCGGCAAAGCCTTCCGGCGACATCATAAATCTCGAATTTTTGTAGACCTTCGCTACGGGATTCAAATAAAATATTGGTTCCGCCATTGAATGGATTTGGGTAATTGGCCAGAAGTCTATCTTCCTGCGGTAATACCGGTTCGACCCCCAATCCAAGCACCGATGGGATTAGCATGATATTGACATCTTCTACATGTGGGTTTTCTAACAAATCGACAGCCACTATTCCAGGATAATAAGTCCCATCAAAACCATACAGGTCAGCAAAAACGGTGTATACGCCTTCCGTAATCCCTGATGATAAAGAATAGCTGCCAGTATAATCGGTGCGCCCAAATGCCACCATATCATTGCCACGATTAACCGCATAAATCCTGA
>CAZTNJ010000023.1:0-5708 GCA_964614835.1 uncultured Ignavibacteria bacterium
TTGAAGGATGCGTCCACACAAAACGAAGTATAACCGGCATCAAGTTCGGCGGCGATTAAGGCGCGGGCCGATTCAATTTCCTTATCGCTGGGGTTTTTCACGGTAATATGGTCGCCATGGATAAAGAAAGGCATAGTGAATTTGGTCTTTTCGGCATAATCTATCAGCATTTCGAAAAAAGATTGGGGATTTTGACCTGTATAACCGCCATCGAGATTCCCCTCGGTTTTTGCCAGTTCGAAACCGACTATCGCGTCAAGCTCCTGGGCCGCCCTCATAATACCGGGGACTACATGCTTAATTCGAATATTACAGGCCATCATGATCATTTTCTGGTCATGGATAGCATTAAAGATATCACGACCGCTCAAAGGGCAGACCTTGCTATTGGCTCCCAGCTTCTTTTTTATCGAATCGAATCTTTTATCCAGTAATCTTGCGTACGACATATTTCTCCTTAATTAACGAGCGAATGTATAGTTCTGTTCCAATTCATCGAATTGCCAGGGCCGCGATAATAGCCGCCAGAGGCAGTGCCAGAATCAGATTTCCCACTTTTATTTTGGTCAAACCGAGAACATTAATTCCGATTCCGATCACGATTACGCCGCCTGCGGCCGACATCTCATTTACAACCGGATCGCTCAACAACGACTGTAAATAGAAGGCCGCGAATGTCAATGCTCCCTGATACACGAATACGACTATGGTCGAAAATATAACGCCAATTCCAAAAGCGGCCGTCAAAGCGATTGAGGCGAATCCATCCATAAGAGATTTAATATAAATCAACTCGCCCTTGTTGTAAAGTCCGTCTTCAAAAGACCCGACCACCGTCATCGGCCCAACACAAAAAAGCAACGACGCGGTAACGAATCCAAGCACGAATTGTTCGGCGGACGAACCGACTTTGTGTTTGAGATATTCGGCGAATTTCTCCAATTGACTTTCTATTCCGAACCACTCCCCTATTAATCCCCCAACAACCAATGAAGCCACCAAAATTAACACATTTTCGGTTTTAATTGCCATTCTGACGCCAATTACAATTGTCACCAGGCCAAGCGAACTTAACACAATGGATTTATATTTATCTTTAAGACGCGAACCGGCCAAAAGACCTACTGTCGAACCGACCGCGACCGCGACGGTATTCACCAAAAATCCTATCATGAACTATATTGTAGATAAGAGCCGGAAATATTTCAAGCCAATTTGACAGCAAGCATTATTCTTGAACCGGATTCGCTTGATAAATTATATCTGCGGCGGCGTAATTCCCAGAATTCGTAAATATTGGTTAATCTGGCTTCGGTGATGGATATCGTGTTCTAATAGATGAAACATAATCCACTGGCCGGTAAATTTGTGGGTTTTTTCTTTATCAGCGTATTCGTACGTGTTTTCGAGAATTTCCGGACACCGGGAATAGAAATTTTCAAGCGTTCGCCAGTGTTTTTCCATCATCTCGGTCAGTGTTTTTTTTGTCAGGCCCGTCGAAGGCGCATCCGGCGGCGGGGTTTCCTTATCGATAAGAGTACTAATCCACCAAGCGGAGCATTCGCTAATATGATAAAAAATTTCGCCAAGTTTTATCATACCCGGCGATGGCGACCAGCCCAGTTTATCTTCAGGAGTAAGTTCCAGCGCTTGCATCAGCGGCGGCTTAACCTCAAATATCCAGAAATTGGCCAGCGCCTTGATTTTAATATCGCCATTAATTGTCATATAGTCCCCTTTGTTGAAAGATAGAGTTTTTATTTATCGACCTGCAAAATCGCCAGAAACGCCTCCTGGGGGATTTCCACGGAGCCGACTTGTTTCATACGCCGCTTTCCCTCTTTCTGCTTTTCCAACAACTTGCGTTTTCGGGTGATATCGCCGCCATAACATTTGGCGGTAACGTTTTTGCGCAACGGCTTTACCGATTCACGAGCGATTATTCTTGAACCGATTGCCGCTTGAATTACAACTTCATACAATTGACGGGGAATTAATTGGCGAAGTTTCTGACAAAGGGCTCTTCCCCAATTATAGGCCTTATCGCGATGAACAATCGCCGAAAGTGCGTCAACCGGTTCGTCGTTAAGAAGGATATCCAGGCGCACCAATTTTGATTCGCGATAGTCTTTGAATTCGTAGTCCAAAGAGGCATAACCTCGCGAGACGCTTTTAAGCTTGTCGAAGAAATCGAATATAATTTCCGATAACGGCATTAAATAATGGAGGTTAACGCGCGTTTGATCGATATACTCGGTATTAACATGAATTCCCCGGCGATCCAAGCATAATTTCATCAGATTACCGATATATTCGGCAGGAGTAATAATCGAGGCCGACACAAAAGGTTCTTCAATAGCAACAATACTGCCATCGTCTGGCATCAACGATGGATTATCGACCTCAATAACTTCTCCGCCTTCCAAAATCACGCGATATTTAACGCTGGGAACGGTGGTAACGATAGGCATCTCATATTCGCGTTGAAGTCGTTCCTGGATGATTTCCATGTGAAGCAAGCCCAGAAATCCACAGCGGAATCCAAAACCCAAGGCGCTGGATGTTTCCGGCTCGAATATTAGTGAGGCGTCGTTAAGCTGAAGTTTATTGATTGCTTCACGCAGGTCCTCGAAATTCTCGGCCTGGGTCGGATAAATGCCGGCAAACACCATCGGTTTGACTTCTTTAAAACCCGGTAGCGGTTCCGTAGCCGCGTTGCCTCTTGTTGAGACAGTATCGCCGACTCTGGTATCGCCGACTTCACGAATGTTGCCAATTAGATAACCGACCTCGCCTGCCTTCAATTCGGCTTGCGGTATATATTTCATCACCAGATAACCGAGTTCATCGCATTGATATTCTTTGCCATTGGAAAAGAATCGCAGCCAGTCATTCTTGCGGAAAGTGCCATCAAAAACGCGAACATACGCCACGGCCCCGCGATAATTATCGAATGCCGAATCGAAAATTAAGGCTCGCGGGGGAGCTTCCGGGTCGCCGGTCGGCGGTTTAATTCGTTTGACAATAGCCTCTAAGATTTCTTCAACACCGAGTCCGACTTTGGCTGATACCGCCAGGATTTCATCCGGCTTACAACCTATCAAATTAACGATTTCATCGCGAGCCCTGTCAATTTCGGCGGACGCTAAATCTATTTTATTAATAACCGGGATAATCGTCAGGTTAGCCTCGATAGCCAGATATAAATTGGAGATGGTTTGCGCTTCCACGCCTTGCGTAGCGTCTACAATAAGCAATGCCCCTTCGCAGGCCAAAAGGGCGCGCGAAACCTCATAGTTAAAATCGACATGCCCGGGGGTGTCGATAAGATTAAGCACGTAGTTTTTCCCATCCCGTGCCGTGTAATCCATCCGGATAGCGTGCGACTTTATAGTGATACCGCGTTCCTGTTCCAGATCCATTGTATCGAGCACCTGCTTTTTCATAAGGCGCGGTTCGATAGTATGAGTCAGCTCCAGAAGGCGGTCTGCCAGAGTGGACTTGCCGTGATCGATATGGGCGATTATGCAAAAATTCCTAATATTTTCCATAATAACCTAAAGGCCGGTATAAAACGAATCTGCGGTGATCTCGAAAACAGATTCGCACCGACCAACAGTAATAATTAAATTAATAAAACAGTCTAAGTCAACAACCATATTTGTCATAAGTTTATATAGAGTAAAATTAGCGATTGGCAATGCTATCTAACGTTAGTGAGTCCAATCCAACCAGTTGATAGATTTTAACGGATTTGCCATAAGCTGGGATTGAATCCACCGTTTGCATATAAGAATAAAATGGCTTATAAATTTGAAGATAATCTTGTGGTGAAAAATATTCGAACAAAAACCGGCGATGCGGTTCGGGATTAAGTTCGTTTTCGAATAGGAATACTCTTCCATCAGACAACGTTTCTTTTAAAATCTTATGGATATTGGCGGTTGCTTCAGCCGGATTCCTGGCATCAGAATATATTAAACTGGCGGTGCGTACTTCGATATTATGATAATATTGATATGCCAGTCGAATTTGAATCAGATTAGTGATCGCGAGATCATCAGCCGTAAATTTATGACGATTAAATACATTGGCCCCCTGAATAACAACGGAGTTTTTTACGGATGAAGCCGGGGCTATTTCAAACGGAATATTGATGACAAACAACAGAATCGGGATAATCATAATTAGGTGATTGGCTTTCTCGGACAAATAAAATATACCAACGGTCAAAATTACAATTGAATAAAGCCAGAAACCATCATCCGTGGGCGCCCACCAAAAAGCGAATATAGCGAAAACCGCTATCATTGATAATATCAACCAGGTATGGTCTTTTGCATGTTGGAATCCGATCCTAAACGAGGTGATGAGATTAAACAAATAAACCGACGCGAATGCGGCGATCGCTATAATATATATATAATGAACAATATAAAGCTTCCCGCCATAAATCAACTCGCGGAGTGTCTCGCCCCCCGTGAATGTTTTAATTATTCCCCAGGCGCTAATCGTTATATTCGATACGCTTAATTTTCCCCATGTTCCCAGATGGCTATAAAATGTCAGCCAGTAATAAAAATCACCGAAAGTCTTCTGTTCAAGCTGGCCTAATCCGATCAACAGATACGCCCCCAAGACGAAGATTGCGCTTACAGCCAAATATAGGATAATGCGTTTTATCGAATGCTTTCTAAATAGAAGGTAAACCGTTAAGGGGATAAATGCCAAAATCACTATTTGATGAAATAATGCGGCGATTGCCAAAAAAACATAACTTATGAAATTTTTGGATGTCGATTCGGGTTTTACTAAGTACCAATAAAGCGCTAAAATTAAGAATAGTAATGCCGGGAGGTTGACCTCCAACGAGGTGGCGTAATACCAGAAAGAATAGAGTAGAGCAATTGTGATTGAACCGACTATTGAAACAACAACGTTTTGGCGTTTTCTTAAAGTAAGAAATACCAGGCAAATAATGATCGCGGCCAATAACGAGTTGACAATTGATAAAAGACGCAAACAATCTAACCCGGTAAAACTGAATATACGATAGATTAGATTCGCGAAATAACTATACAAAAGATGGTGGGGATGGAACAAATCGTTACCGGCGCGGATATCAAGCGCGTAGGAATATGAATCAAATCCTTGATCTTTATTGGGAAGCCATAAGTACGATACAAAGACTACAAGAAAAAGTATATGATGAGTTTTAATCTTGAACATAAATCAACTGTTATCGCCGGTTAATTCGTTTAGTTTATCATATAGTAATAGTAATTTCTCCTCTAAATCGGTTTTATTTTTCTGTAACTCCGCCAGTTTATTCCAGTCGCTGGCATTGGCCGGATCGATAAGGGCCTGCTCAATATCGATAAGACGTTTTTCCGCGGTCGTAACTTCATCTTCCGCTTTTTTTACAAGTATCGGATTAGTACGGCTAGTCTTTTTCTTGGGCGGCGCTTTTTTTTCAACCTGCTTGACTATCACATTAGATTCATCCTTTTCGGCTTTTTTAGCCATATAGTACGAATAGTTGCCCGGGTAAGTTGTGATGGCGCCGTTTTCCAGCACAAGCGTTTTTTCAGTAAGTCCATCGAGAAAATAACGATCGTGCGACACAACCAGTAACGTGCCGTCGAATTGGTCGAGGGCCTCTTCGAGCACTTCCACGGCCGCCGGGGAGCGGAAGTCCATCACGTCCA
>CAZTNJ010000023.1:5718-17561 GCA_964614835.1 uncultured Ignavibacteria bacterium
CTTCCAGCGATGGGATATCCAGATGATTTGTCGGCTCGTCCAGAACCAGGAAATTCGGTTTTGCCGCCATCAATAACGCCAAAGCCAGGCGGCTTTTTTGTCCCCCAGAAAACGAGCTTATCGGTCGAAATACATCCTCATCGCGGAAAAGGAACGCCCCCAGCATATCGCGAAGTTTACCATCGGCTAATTCGGGCAACGCGGCCCGCACGATATCAATAGGTGTCTGGTAACCGCCGAATTCCGTACGATGCTGACGGAAATAGCCGAGCTTGATATTTTTTCCCATGATAACTTTGCCCGTTTGGGGCTGAAGCGCTCCAGTAGCTAATTCGAGAATCGTGGTTTTACCGGTTCCGTTTTTTCCGAGTAATCCGACCTTATCTCCCCGTTCGATTGTAAAATTGGCATCACTTAGAACGGTATTGCTATCGTAAGCGAACGACACATTTTCAAGATAACAGACAATTCGGTCAGAACGGGAAGCTTCCGCGAATGACAGATTAATTTTCTTTTCGGCAGCGGGCGGTTTCTCTAACCGTTCGAGACGTGAAAGCATTTTAAGTCGCGATTTGGCTTGATTGGTTTTTTGTCCGGCGATATTTTTGCGGATAAACGCTTCAGTTTTGGCGATAAATTCGCGCTGGCGGTTATAGGCTCGGAGCGAAAGCGTATCATCTTTCTGACGGTATTCTAAATAGGAAGTAAAATTACCGTTAAACGATTTCACCTTCGATGCTCGAATATCCCACATGCGGGTCACCACTTTATCTAAAAAACGGCGATCGTGCGAGACGATTATCGCTGATGCGGGAGATTCTAGCAGATAATTTTCAAGGAACTCGATGCCTTCGATATCGAGGTGATTGGTCGGTTCATCAAGTAGCATTAATTCCGGCTCGGCGATTAAAAGCCTGGTTAACGCGGCTCGATTTTGTTGGCCACCGGAAAGATTGGCGACGGGCATTTCGAACATCTGGCGGGTTAAACCCAACCCGGCAGCTATTCTATCGATTTGCGATTCAGCGGAATAGGCGCCGTGGTGATGTAGCGATTCCAATATCGCGCTATAGCGATCGATCTCGGATTTGCTGGCAGAGCCATCGGCGATTTTTTTTTCATACCTGGCGGCTTCATTCTCAAGATTAAGAAGATGGCTGATGCCTTCCTGAAGATATTCGTATAGTGTTAAGCGGGGAGGAATCTCCGGCGATTGTGGTAAATAGGCGATTTTAAGATTTTTTAATCGGTCTACCGAACCGGAATCATATGTCGCCAGGCCATTGATAACCTCCAATAACGTGGTTTTGCCCACGCCATTGGGACCAATTAGCCCAACCTTCTCCCCTTTTCTTAGCGCGAGACTAACATTATCAAGTACCACCATCGAGGGGTAGGTTTTGGTTACATTTGCCAGCGAAACTATAATCATGATAGCAATGTAATTAATTGTTAATTATAAATCAAGCGACTGGCATGAGTATAGAAAGTCAGCTATGGAGGCGCTTATGGAGATGGCGCTTTTTGGCGGTTGCTGGTAATTTGCGAATTTAAATCCCGCGTTACCGAATCTTTCTTCCGCCCAAGAATAGTTTCAAACAAATGAAGGTAGGTTTCGGAAATTAAATCCCAGTTATAGGTTACCTGAACATGTCTCAATGCCAGTTGGCGGAATCGTTCAACCTCTTGAGGATTATCAATCAGATATTTCAGTTTACTCGTAAAATCACCCAAATCATTTTCCCTGGCGGCGACTCCGGCTTGCCCAATTGTTTCGAGATTTTCCGGGATTCCGTTTACCAGAACACAATTACCTGCCCCCATGGCGGCTACGAGCGCCGGTGATGTACCTTCAAGCATAGATGCAGTAACATAAAGGTACGGATATCTATTCAAAGCCTGATAATCATCGCCATAGACAAACCCGAGAAACCGGATATTATTATTTGCCATTTTCTTCAATGAAACGACATATGAGGGCTGCTCCGGCGCATCGCCAACGATGATAAGCGGTATGGCAGGTTTCAGCCTATTATAAGCGGCAATTAGATTATGAACGCCTTTTTCTGGCACCAATCTACCAATAAAAAGCAAATACTGGCGAGGCTTTAAGCCAAATTTATCTAAAGATGTACTATCTATGTTGTCGTCGATTTCTGCGCCATAAGGAATATATTCGGTTGGACATTTAAATTTGTCGCGGTAGTATTTTTGGACGGTTCGAGAATCGCAAATAATCGAATCGGCGGTTTTAGTACAGATAAATTCGGACAATTTATAAAATGCTTTGGCGATTTTGCCCCATTTCTGGCGTTTCCATTCGATTCCATCGACTGAAATAACGACATTTTTTCCGGCAATCTTCAGAATCGGGATAAAAATGGCATTAGCCGCATTATATAAATGCACGATTTCGATATCTTTGCGGCTGATTAAATCAAGAATGCAAAAAAACGTATGCGAAAGAGTATCGATTCCTTTTTTGTTGATAGAACGCAATTTTATCAGCCTAACGCCGAAGTAGTTATCCGAATCGAAGACGCAATTGTGACTGCGGCAATACACATAGACATCATGCTGCCGGGCAAATCTTACTGCTGTCTGTTCGGCGCAAGTTTCAAAACCGCCGTAGTTGGCTGGAATACCGCGTATACCAGTGATGGCTATTTTCACGCCGGTACCAACTCCCTTTTGCGAACGGGTGGAGCCAAGTGGGTCTGAAGATCTTGCTTAAATTCCTGGGCGTAATCTTTCAGGCACTCTCGCCAATCGCGCATATAGTTGATGCCGCGTGATTCCAGCTTGAGATTTACTAATTTTTCCGACAACGGCCGGGGCGCGAAATATTCCTTGCTGAAGTAATTAGAATCGACAATGTTCAAAGCTATGTGTTTTTCAATCCCAAGAAGAGTAATGAATTCTTTAGCGACATCGTAACGCGAACAGCTTCCGCGACATACCATGTTGTATAAGCCATACATATCGGTCTGCATGATTCGATACATGCTATCGGCGAAATTGACAGTATAAGTCGGGGTGCCAAGTTTATCATCGACCACGCTTAGCGCACGGGCTCCGGAGACAATCTGTTTATAGATTTTATTGATAAATTTTTTATCTTTCTTCAATCCGCCCCCCATCATCCAGCCGGCGCGAAACACATAATATTTTTGAAGCATCCTTTCGACCGCCAGTTCGCCATGATATTTGCCTTTGGCGTAAACGCTCAGAGGATTTGGGCGGTCGAAATCGTTATAATATTCTTGTTGACCGTCGAATATGCCAGCTGTGCTGATATACACATGTACGGCGTTTAATTTCTGCGCGATAAGCGCCATATTTTCGGCGCCAAGTCCGTTTGTAAGGAATGTCTCTTCGACATTTTTTTCACAATACTCGAGGTCGGTTAAGGCGGCCAAATTTATTATTACATGAGGTTTGAATTTTGCGGCGATTTGGTAAGTTTTTTCATAATTCGTGACATCCGCATATTCGAGCCAGGGCTCGTTCAAATCGATATCAGTGGCTAAAACGTTGCAGTGTTCCGAAAACTGCCTGTAAACGGCCAGGCCAAGCATCCCGCCGCATCCAGCGATAAAAACCCGAGTGTCTTTTGATATTTCCATATATCTATCCTTTCATACTATATACATATTGTTCGGATTGGCTTCGATCATTATTTTCGGGCGGCTCCCATCGAGAATTTCCTCGTCTGCCTACTGCTTCGTTATATGCTTGAATCAACCGCTGGTAATGTTGTTCGGGCGAGTAGCTCGATATCGCCTTTTCCCGGGCGGAATTACCCAACTTACGAACCAAATCATCATCAAACCAAACCCGATTCATCAACTGGGCCAGCCGCGATGAATTACCCGGTTCGAACATTAAACCGTTTTTTTCGTGCTCTATCATTTCGGGAATACCGCCAATATGAGAGGCTATAGTCACCTTCCCGGCCATCATGGTCTCCATCACGGCATATGGCAGGTTATCGTAGCATATAGAGGGTACAATTGACGCTCGACAGCCAGCCAACAACCTCTGAATTTCAAATGACGATTTTTTCCCAAGGAATTCGGCATTTTGCAACCGTAGATCTCTGGCCAGTTCTTTAAATGATTCTATATTTGGACCATCTCCTGCAAGAAGCAGTCTCGCGTTATCAATTTTACTATACGCGTTAAGCAGTACTTCCAACCCCTTTTCGATTGTCATTCGACCCGCATAGAAAAAGTAATCTTCGCCAGTCGAGGGGATGTCGGAAATCGGTAAAAAATTAGGAATAACCGTTATTTTTTTTGATGGGGTGCCGTTCTCGATCAGAATATCGGCCATAAATTGGCTCGGGCAAATAAATTTGTCAACATAATTCCCCAACCGCATCCTATGATAAAACGTACATTCCAGCGCCGCCAATATACTCGCGCCCAGCGAATCTTTCTTGCACTTATTGATTACCGCGTGAATATTATTCCCGGAAGCGCACCGGGTACAGATATTTCCATCGTGGAAAAAATTATCGTTGGGGCAGGTTAGAATATAATCGTGAAGGGTCCAGACTACCGGAATACGTTTTTGAGCGGCGGCAATAATAATCGACGGCGTAAGTTGGTGATGTATATTCTGCAGGTGAATTAAATCAGGTTTGGTATCATCAATCAGACGGCTAATCGACCTGGCCGCTTCTAGATTAACGATAGCTCGGGATGCTACTTTATAGGAGTTGGCTATCTTCTTTTTCTTCAATTCGTCATTAAAATCTATATATGACACGAAATATTTGTCGTACTCCGTCTGAATATTCCGCGGGTGCGACATCCCGAAAGGAATTACCGTATGGCCATTGTTTTGTAGAAGTGACATCAAGCGAAGCGTGTAGAGACAATCGCCGCCTTTTGGATAGAAATACTTGTTAACCAGCACTATTTTCATAGAGAAATTCCCCGATCGGTTTGGCTTTGCGGGTCGATATTATTCCGGACGATTTTATTTTCTCGGATAGCGAATAAAGCGATTAGGCCGGCAATTGTCCAGATAATCACAGACTGATTTCGATACATCAGATTAAAAGAAGCCAGGTTTTGAACCATAAGCGCTATAATAAAACCAATCGCGCCGAGCATGAACCAGCCTATATCCTGGCTGCTATTATCCGAGATCGTTTTTCGGGCGATTCTAAACAATCGAACGAAAATCCAAATGTAAGCCCCTAATCCGATTATCCCCACTTGCGCGAATAACGAGGCATAACCGACATCATGAACATAGTTAAGCGCCCTGGCGTCTAACCCGAGTTCAGTCGCCTGACCGTAGGAATCGGCGGCTGAGAATTGTTTGGAAATCTGTATAAACGCGCCTGGACCCAATCCTAAAAGTGGATTGGTCATTAATACGGCCGGCATCGCGTACAGAATCGCGTATAACCGCCCGGCATTACTGATAGTGTCTAAATAATCGGATGAGAATATATGAAAAAAGCGGCTTACTATATTAAAATCAGAGGCCAGATCGCCTTTTGGAACAACCAGGCCAATAAACATCACACCGGCCAACCCGACAATCGGAGTCAGCCAGAAATGATACCGCCATCTGTGGCGTTGCATCGTTAATATCATACCGATACCAGCATAAGCGCTGAGCCAGGATGTTCTGGATGAACTGATAAACAGCGCCGTTAGAATCAGTATTATCGATGCAATAAACCACCCTTTCAACTGTATCCGCGAGTACATGGCTACCATAAAACATAAAGCAAATGCCAGGTAATTTCCTAGATGAACATTGCGAACCATTGTCCCCGAAAATCTCGTGTAGAATGTGCCCAACTGGGAATCTTCGCCGCGGATCAATTCGCCGCCGACAATAACATCTTTGGGAGTGAACCAACCAGCCACGCCCGGATCGAATGCCTCCCATAGACAAACTATCGATTGTATTATGGCGATAGCCAAAATTAATCGAACCACCAGCGATAGAAATTCGGTTTTAGGCTTGAGATTATAGATAATATAAAAAAGCGGTATATACCTGACAAGGTTTTTAAGATTCAAAAGCGAAATACTTAGGGCGACGCTATTGATTAAACCGGAAACGATCCAGCCGCCCAGAAAAATACATACGGGCAAATCGATTGGGGTTCGCCTCCAATTTCGTTTGAGCGCCAGCTTATCGAAAAGCATTGCGAACATCATGGCGAAAAGCAAACCTTCCCATAAAAACCTGATAGGTGCATAGAATTGGTCGGGAAGGGATTTTAATATTATCTCCTCAAATGGGCTATAAGCGATTAGAAACAACACAAATTTATCTGGATTACGCCAGAAATATATGAAAAGGACAAATCCAAACGGAATTAGTACAGCCACAGGATAAAAATTAGCGACTGCGCCGCAAATTACGATCAGCGCCGCTATTAGTAAAAACTGTTTAGGCAGTAATGTCGGCGTATTTATTGTTTGCACTTCCTGCATAGCAATTCCGATTGGTCAATTCACAAAATATTTTATAATAAGCGGCGACCACTTTTTCGTAATCCATATTTTGTCGGGTATATGCCGAAACTTCAGCGCCAAGTCGGCGCCGCAAATCGTCATGATTAATCAATAGCTCTACTCGATCGGCAATTTGCTCTGGATTGCGCGGTTCAATTATCAAGCCTGTATGATTATCTTTTAAGGGAACCGCCGACTCCCAGCCTTTAATCCCTATAATGATAGGCAACCCCGCGGCCATGCTTTCGGCCAATACGGTTGAGAAACCCGGTAAATTGGTAACATCGGGAAATACCGCAATATCAGAGGCGGCATAGGCCATTGGCATATCGGAATTGGCGATTTTACCGGTAAGCCGGACATTGGGTAAATTGATATCAGCTAATACAGTTTTAAATTGGGCCGCATCCGATGGCTCAATATTGCCGCCAGCAAACAGAAATACTATATTTTCGGCTATACCGCGACGCCTGAGGATATCGGCTGCTTTTAACAGGTACTGCGGTCCCTTATTGGAACAAAGCCTACCGAAATATGAAACCACGAGTTTACCATTCAGGTCGAATTTGCGCCTGAATTCAGTACAATCAAGATTAGATTTATAGCGCGCCACATCGACAGGCTTTGGGATTACATAAATCTTGTTAGCTGGATATTCATACTTATCAATAAAACGTCGCTTGCCCGCTTCATTATATGTAATTACTGCCGCGGCCGAATTGACTACCGGTTTTTCCGCTATTAAACTAGCTTTGTGCTTTAAAGAAAGCTGGGGGATTATGTCGCCCGCATCAAGATAAACCAATGGGATTTTTAACATCTTTGAAACGATATAGGTCATGTATGATCGCGGTGTAAGAGTCAAATAGGGATTTTCAAAAATCAGATCCGGTCTCCAACGCAGAAGTTCTCGGCCCAGAGATGGCGTCCAACGGAAGAAGCCGCCAAGACTGATATTGCCCCGTCGATGATAAACAAGCCGGCTTTGAAGAAGAAGTAAGTAATAATTATCGGGAAGATTATTGATTCTTTCGTACGGATATCTTTGGGTCTGGAAAAATCGTGAATCGGCAGGGCTTGGGATATTTGAGCCCAATTGAACGAATTCACAATTGTATTTTAAGCAAAGAACCCTGCCAACTTTAAGATCTTTATCGCCGCGATACAGGTCGACAAATTCATGCGAATCGGCAATTCGCAATCGATCTTTATCTTTGGGCGGTATCGGATATCCAGATAATTCCGAATGTTGAATGATTGGCATAATCACAAACACGGGCTGATATTGTCTTCGCAATAAACAAATTCGCCTAATGTTTTATCCAAGATACGAATCGGCATATTCGCGCTCTTTGACTTTTGGCGTGGTAGATTTATTTTTAAAAGTTAATCTTCGAATCATCGCTTTACGTTCAATCCGGTCGAAAAAGCCGAATAATCCGAGCAAGAAAGGGTACGCGGAAAAAGCGATTAATTTATATCCGAAAAAAGCAGCATTATCAGGCGAAAACAAACGCGGCGCAAACCAGATAATAGCGGCGGCAAGAGCTGAACGACCGAGCTTGAGCCATTCAAAAGGAATGTAATATGTTTTTTGGGCAAGGATAAGAGTAACCAACGCCATCATAAAATAGGTCGCCAGAGTATTAATCGCCACCGAAGACGCCCCATACCGGGCCGCGTAAATTATGTTTAAAACAATATTCGTTGTTAATCCCAAACCTATAGGGAATAAAATCATTGTGGTTTTGCGAGTTATGTTCAAACCCGTTGTGAATATGTAAAAAATTCCGTAAAACATCATCGCCAGAGACAATGGCACCATCAAGCTGGCGGCCGGTAAATATGCTGGACTGGCCTGGAACTTGATTAATGATTCCCCGAAGAAACCAATAAACAAAATTATCCAGAGGCTGGCAGCCCCATAGTAACTGAATACTCTGGAAAAAATAGCTTTTGCTTGATGATTATTGATTTTAGAAAACGCAAATTGCGGCCAGGCAAGCTGGAACGCCATCACCATCAGGGTGATAGCGATTGTAAATTTTAAACCTACCGAAAAATAACCTACCTGTTCCAAAGTGCTGTATTTCAATAAAAAATATCGGTTTAACGCGTTGACAATCCAGATCGCCGAACCGACCGGTATTAATGGCGCGGCATACCTTGCGACCCTGATTAGGAGACCAAAATCAAAAGCAGGCTTGAGATCAGCTCGCTGAATCCATAAGCAGAATGATAAAGTGGGAATAAAAGATAAAAGCCGGGCTAAGAGTACTCCCTCAATACCCAGTTTTAGATATGCCACAAATAACACGGTCGCCCCGATTGCCGTGGCAATTTGGATAAATGAAATCGCGCTATAAATCCCGGGCCGATTCTGGAGACGGAACAAATTCATGGGTAAAGTAACCGCGCTGTTTAGCAATAGAGTAATCCCGGAGATAACTATCAGATTGGCGCTGGTGGGAGTCCCCAGAATAACTATGGAGATTTTATCGGAAAATATACATAAAATCAATGTCACCAAAGCGGCCACCGCGATATGGTAGTAGGTTACGGTCGAAATAAGTCGACGACGGTAATGCGTAGATGAATCGTCGTGGTAAAACCTGAATACTCCATTAGTCAGTTCGAATAAAACCCCCACTAAAACAACTGCGGTATAAACCAGAATGATATCCAGCTTGCCGAATTCGGATGGTAGTAAATAACAGGCATATATCGGTAATAACAGAAACTCCACTAAAGAGCGGAAACTGCCCACCAAGCCATATATAAAAGTTTGCCTAAAAAACGATCTAATACTGCTCAACATTTTCGCACGCAGAAACGGTTTTTTCACTTCCCTTGCGAATTAGATTCAGCCGCCTGACCGAGAAACCCGTTGCAAGATATTGTTTGAATTTAGGATTACGAGTATCGATGATTAAATAGAATAGGGCGGCTACGGCGCCGAGTAAAAATCCAATTATCGCCGTTTTGGCTCGGCTTGGGCCGCTTTTCACCGATGGCGGTTGTGCCGTATCGAGAATTTGAATGACTGGAATCTCTTTCTTTTCCTGTATGGAAGCCAATTCATATTGCTGGCAAAGAGTAAGATACACTTGTGATTTTACCTCCACCTCGCGCTGAAGCTGATTGTTCAACATCGCCAACTCCGGATCGGTGGTGTTGTAGTAATTCAAGTTATGCTTCCGAAGATTTTTCAAACTCTCTTCAGCTTCCGATAGTTGCGTTTTTGCTTCCAACAGCCGCTTTTCTATAAACTGACGATTCTGGCCCGCGCTGGTTTTGCGTTGATTCTGATTGAAATTATCAAGACATTCCAGATAGTAGTTGGCCACCAGCGCCGAAAGCTGCGGATTGGTCGTCGTAACATCGATTTTAAGAACCCCTGTTTTTCTATCGGCAGATAGTCCAACAATACGAGCCAGTGCCCTAATCGCTTTATCGGGGTTATTTATCTTTAAATATTGATATAGATTCTGGGTCCGCCATTTCCCTTTGTCATTATAAATGTAAGGATGCTCAAGCACCTCCTGAGCTATCATCCTACTCGAAAGAATTTCGGGATATAACGTCGATGGGGATTTTTCCGATGGGCTAATCGACGTCAAATCCAGTCCGGGGATATTTTCGGCCATCGATAAGAGGCTGCTATAACTTCCGCCATTGATTGTAGGCAAAATCGAAGCGGTCGCCGTATAGCGATTTGGTACCAAAAATGAAATCGCGCCGGCCGCCATCGCGCATAAAAACGAAATTACGAAAATAAATCGCCAATGAGTAATTCCTATACGCATCACCCCATTGAAATCGACCAGCGGACCTGGCGTGGATGCGACCTGTTGAATCCTGTTTTCGCCCAATTTAATACTCCAGTGTTTCAAAATGCACCAGTTTAGCGCCACTATTCCTATCGGTATTAACCACTAAAAGTTAAGGGTGTTTTAACGAAGACTCATGTTCCGAGAATTTATAAACCGGCGGCGTAATCGAGCCAAATTATTATTGAAAAACATTATTCTTTAATTTTTCTTGACAAGAATAGGAGACAAATCTATTATGTTTTTGTGAAACTGTTCACAAATTAGCAGGACAATCAAGAATGCCAGAAATATCAAGAAAAATATCGGAATCGACCATACACAGGTTATCAATTTATTACCGCGCCCTATCGGCGCTCGAAAAGGAAAATTACTCGACTATATCATCAAAAGAACTGGCCAAACGGGAAAAATTAACCCCGGCGCAGGTTCGCAAGGATCTTTCTTTTTTTGGTAGCTTCGGAACGCGTGGTTTGGGTTATCCAGTCATTGAACTCCGGAATCGAATAGCCGAGATTTTAGGATTGAATCGACTATGGAACGTGGCGTTGATTGGCGTGGGTAATATCGGGTCGGCGTTATCCCAATATAAGGAGTTCGCCAAGCAGGGATTCAACATTAAGCTCATATTCGATAACGACTTACGCAAAATCGGATCGAATCACAAGGGCATAATGGTTGAGGATGTCAAAAATCTAAAGAAGATGGTTGCCAGCGAAAAAATCGACATGGTCATTATCGCGGTTCCCGCGGCATCGGCACAGGCGGTTTGTGATGAGGTGGTAGCCGGCGGCATAAAGGCCATTCTGAATTTTGCCCCAATTAACTTGAAAGTACCCGATAATGTCGTATTACGAAATCAGAACATGTGTTTTGAGCTAGAACATCTTGCTTTCGCCTTAAACAATCAAAATCCGTGACGCAACCCAGTGACAACCTGTTAATAATTAACAAATTACGTGAAGTACAAATCCTCGTGGGGAACTAATATTTACCCAGTTTGCTTTTTTATTTGACGTTATATAAATATTTTAATATTTTTCTTGACAATGTCGATGTTATCTGATAGTCTGATGTGTTAATTTTTGAGCTAATGATGCGTGAGGAAAAGATGAAAAAGGTTTTTGGAATACTATCATTCATCTTAGTTATCAATGTGGCCGCTTTTGCCCAGGTGGACTTGCTCGGTACCGCCTGCGAACCATATGGCTCGATTTCCATTCATAACGAACCAGCTGCCGATAATCTTCCTGTCGTAGCATATATCAACGGCGCTGAATTTGGTCGCTGTCTCACCTTGGGCGGGCAATATCAATTATATATTCCCAAAGATAACGCCGACACCCCCGAAAAAGACGGCTGGGATTATGGCGATATTATTATTATCAAGATTAGCGGCAATCAGGCAAATCCATCATTGGCCGCATCCCCTGGTCGCTCTCGGGTTGACCTTGCAGTGAATACTTTGAGTGTTAGACTGGACACTTGGGGCAAGATTAAAGCCCTATTCAAGTAAAATCAC
>CAZTNJ010000023.1:17571-27814 GCA_964614835.1 uncultured Ignavibacteria bacterium
ATAATTTTTATTGAAATAAAAGCCGTAAAGGCTTTTATTTTTATGAACAGGTATTGTTTTAGTTAATGCCTGAAAGAATAATAATAGTTAATCCAAAATCAGGTTGCTTGAATTCGCAACCAATCCCGGCATTTGGAAGTTGATAAATAGGAACAAAGTATTCGTTAATAAAGATGAAAGGAGATACGCAAAATGAAACTCAGCCATCGGGAAATTGAGGGCGTAATTATACTGGAGCCCAAAGGTAAAATAATGGGCGGACCGGATGCCACTATGCTGCATGATATGCTTCATGATTTTATCGATCAGAACAAGAAAAAGGTCGTAATCGATTTATCCAAAGTGGAATGGATGAATTCAACCGGCCTTGGGATTTTGATCTCCGGCCTGACGACGCTTCGCAACAATGGCGGCGAACTCAAACTTGCGTGCGTTACCGAAAAAATCGAATCATTACTTACGATAACCAAACTAATTACCGTATTCGAAAATTACGATACAATCGAAGACGCGGTTAAGAGTTTCAAATAAGCGCTATATACTTTCCCGACTTGTTTCGGGTATAGCGCTTTATAACAAAATCGGGAATTGTTCGTATTTAATAGTATGAACATTTTCGGAGAAACGCATGGATAAGCCCAAAATTTCCGGCAATACCATTGTTCTGCCATCCGATACTGCATTTTTAGCCGAGGTGGATGAGTTTATTGAAGGCAAATTGGTCGATGCGGGAGTATCAAGTTCCCTGACTGCCGATCTGGCGATATCAATAACCGAAATTGTCAATAACGCGATTCTTCATGGTAATAAAAACGATCCAGGCAAACTGGTAACCGTAGAGCTTAAATTCGGTCGGGAAGATGTAGAGGTAAGTATAAAAGACGAAGGCAAAGGATTCAAACCTGATTCGATCCCCAATCCTATCGATGAATCAAACCTTCTAAATCAGGTTGGACGGGGCATTTTTATTGTACGATCGCTAATGGATTCGGTCGACTTTCGATTTACAGATGACGGGACTGAAGTAATCCTAAGAAAAAAAATCAAAGAATAACATAACTACCCGACGGCAGGACACCTAATGGGTATTGGTTTCCTAATATCTATCATATATCTTACCTCGGCGGCAGTCCTATTTTTGACCGCCGGGATAATTCTTAAAGAAAATGTTCGAGCCGGCAATAACAGGGTTGTCGCGGCCATGTTATTTTTCGCTGGGCTGGCGCCTTTTTGCGTTGCGCTAAATAAGACCGTTCTGGCGGATATCAGCGATATATCGTTATCGATAATTAATATATTCTATGTTTGGGAATTATTTTTTCCATCGTTGCTTTTATTTTCCGTAATATTCCCCGAACCTCTTCCTTTTTATAAAAAACGCCGGCGTTTTTTTCAATTAGCCTTTATTCCTCACCTGTTTCATCTTCTTCTGGTAGTGTTTCTAAATGATCCCGATAAAATAATCAACCTCCTCAATTTCGACACATCGACGCCGCTGATTGGCCCGGCAATCGGTTTCTTGGGGACAATCCTCAAGTTGATGACCGCGCTGATGGGATTCCTTTATATTTTCCATACCCGGTTCTTTTCTCTGATCAACTTAAGCTATGTGATATTGGCTATGTACTTTCTAAACCAGGGCTATAAAAATATCACCAATCCGGCGTTAAAATCACAGGTAAAAATAGTAATCTGGGGAATTTCCATAGCAGTCGGTTTGTATGTTGTTTCCTCAATTATACCGGTAATACTGTCTTTCAAGTTTCCCCCCGGCCTGCGCGAGATAATCGTGCTAGTTGCCTTGATTGTCGGACCAGGATCGATCGCTTGGGCTATCATAAAATACCGTTTTATGGACATCGGTTTGCTGGCCCGGCAGAGCCTCGTGTATACAATAACCACGGCTATCGTGGTGGGCGGCTACCTGCTCGTGATTACTCAACTATCGGCGCTATTTTCCTCGACGCTGGGTATACATTCGCGATTACTGGATATAATCGTAGTCGTCGTCTTGTTGTTGTTCTTCCAACCCCTGTATAATCAGGTTGATGATTTTATCAGGCGAATATTTATTAAAAGCCGAAGCGACTATCGCCATTTGATGGAGGAGTTTTCACGCCAGCTTGTGACAGTTTTCGATATCGACCGCCTGGCGCGAATTTTATCCGAAAATTTGAATCGCGAGATGTTTATCGAACATACGCATTTCGCGGTACTCAACGAAAGAGGAAACTCCTATAAATTATTAGGCGAAACCCGCAGCTATGAGATTGAACCGGAGTTTCTAAACTCGTTGACGCAAAAACAAAAGCCGATATATACTTCGGAAATAGCCGGATTAAGCCACGAAGGCTACCTGGGAGGCCGGTTGGTTGATTTGGGCAGTTTCCTGCTGGTTCCTTTAATGGATAAGGGAAAACTTGTCGGTTTAATATCGCTTTCTCCCAAAGTCGCGGGTTTCCGTTATACTTACGAAGATATCTCTTTGCTTTCGGTAATTGCAAATCAGGTCGTCGTCGCCCTCAATAACGCGGCTTTATATACGGAGTCGCTGGAAAAACAAAGGCTTGAGGAAGAGCTTGAAGTCGCCCGGAAAATCCAAACTAATTTACTGCCCCGGCATTTACCGGTTCATCAAAACTTTGACTTTGCCGCCTTCAATCACCCATCCAAGCAGGTCGGCGGCGATTATTATGATTTTATAAACCTCGCTGATGGCACTATGGGGATAGTCATTGCCGACGTTTCCGGGAAAGGTGTCCCGGCGGCGCTGTTGATGGCCAGAGTACAGGCGATATTACAAACCCAGGAAAAACGGGGATTGCCGATTCCGGAGATGTTATCGCAGCTTAACGAATTTCTGGTTGAATCGAGTTCTGCCGATAGATTTGTCACCATGTTTTATGGCGAATTAAACCCTCAGAGCGGCTCCATCTGCTACAGCAATGCCGGACATAACCACCCGTTTATTCTGGATATTGCCGGGAATGTACGTTATCTGGATGTCGGCGGGTTAATCCTGGGCGCGTTCGGCGGCTCGAAATATGAAACCGCCACTGTTGAGCTTCATAAAGATGAGATATTGGTGATGTACACCGATGGCATTTCGGAAGCCATGAACATTCAGGAAGTGGAATTTGGCGATTCGCGAATAGTGGATACGGTAAAAGAAGCGCGCTCGCAGACGGCGCAGTTTATCTGCGGCCATATAATTAAAAGCGTCAGGCAATATGCCGAAGGCGCCGAAGAGATTGACGACATGACCCTGGTAGTTATTAAAGGAAAATAACTTTCAATATTTCAGATAGGAGTCGTTTTGAAACTTACGCCGGAATTTATAAGAACCTTGTCCGAAGAGCAAATTCAACTATTGCTTGAGTTAGGCGAACTTGCGAAAAAAGAATCGGATTTAACCGAATCCATCGAGGTAAATAGAAGGCAGGCCGATAAAGTCGGATTAGGACGCGACCGCGAAAAGGTCAAATATCTAATTGACGACCCGGAGCTGGAGTACCTTTTATCGGTTAACACAATCAGAGATAAAGAGCAGGTCAGAGATAAAATTAAATCGGTACTGCAGAGTCTGATAAGCGCCGGGTTAGGGAATCTCGATATCGTTGAACGCCAGGCGGGCAATTACGGCCTTAAAAATTGGGATAAATGAGGCAAGTTAATATCACAGGTAAGTATCTGACATTTCGGTTGCCGTATGTTATCTAAATCCGCAAATAGAATTAATTCCAGTCGGGCGGCAACGACCTTTGCCGCCCTTTATTGTTTATCGCTGATAGCTTTTGCCACTTTCTTGAAAGTCAATGAGTCTGTTGCCAGGACGCCAAACGGGGGGAACACGACGATTTTGGAAGCAAATTGCTCGATCGCGGAATCGCTGATGGCTATCGATTCGCTTGATAGAGCTGAAAAAATCATCAAACAAAATCTAAAAATCGACCGAAAACATGCCAAAAGCCATTTTCTTCTTGGCGAATTGTACCGACAAAAAGATTCAATTATTTCACGAAGGCAATCGGCGGACAATCTTCGCCAGGCCGTAATCGCCGAACCAGAAAACAGCCTCTATCATTATTCCCTGGGGTTGACGTATCAGAACCAGGGCTTTTTGGGAAACGCGCTTAATGAGTTTAAGAAGGCAACCCGTCTAAATCCTAAGAACAGCGATGCATTACGCAAGGTGGCCGCTATCTACGAATCAATCGGGCTTCGCTACGATGATAAAGAGCTATACATGAACGCACTCGAATATTCGGCTAAAGCGGCGGCTATTGAACAAAATCCGCTTGATTACTACGATCAGGCGAAAATGCTGGTTAAGATGGACCTGTTCGATCAAGCATTAGCCAAGGCGGATACGGCCTTGACATTATCGCCAGATTCGACCCTCACTAAAGATTTGTATCTTTTAAAGGGCCTTTGTAATAATCGGATGAGCATTCATGAAATGGCAAACGCCGATTTTGAGCGAGCCAAGTCTTTAATGAACAGCAATGAACTTGCCGATTTCGAGGATATCCATCTTGTAATCACGCCTCAAGACTACGAGAGACTCGTTTCGATGACAACATATCAAAGAAAAACCGAAACATCTAAAATCTGGAACAGCCTTGATCCCGATTTGACCACCGCGTTCAACGAACGCCGGATTGAACATTACGCGCGACAGGTATATGCGAATATATCTTTTTCAATCCCCAATAAAAATATTGAAGGGAAAAATACCAGACGAGGCGAAACGCTGATTAGATTCGGATTTCCCGAAGCAAAAATCTATATATATGGCGAACCGATGCGTCATCCGCCAATTGGCTCATCCTGGATTTGGAAATATTTTATCAACGGCCAGGAATACAGTCTAAGATTCGAGGATATATACCATAACGGGAATTTTGATTATCCTTTTACTAATGAAGCCGGTAAATTGTCGAACAATACGGCTTACATTGCCGATTTTCTAGCGAGAACCGCCGCCCAAAAATATGAATTCGCCGTGGCCGAACCGATCTTGAATTTCGCATATGATATCAAGCAGTTTAAGGGGAATCGCGGAAACACCGATCTCGAAATTTATTATAATATCCCCTACTCGGAGCTATCATTCAAACCCCAGGATGAGGTGGCTCATGCCGATTTCGAAATCAAAGCCGCCCTGCATTCAAACGAACTGGTTTTGCTTGATTCGGCTACCATAAATCGCCGCGCAAAAATCCCCGTAAGCCTTATCGGAAATCAGCGGTTGGCAATCAGCGATAATTTTCCTCTTGAAGCGCGCGCCGATTCAGTCTACCTGTCACTGGCCGTAAAGAATCCGGTTAATAATCATATCGGGCGAACCAAACAGCCTATCGAATTAAAAGGATTCTATACCGACAAGGTGGAAATTTCGGATATCGTGCTGGCCCGCGAAGTTACATATTTAGATTCAATAAAGTCGGTGAATAGAAATACCATAAAACTTAGCACAAATTTGGATAATCGCTATTTTATCAGCGAACCGCTTGTAATTTATTTTGAGTATTATAATCTTAACACCGGCGCCGATTCGAGAACGAATTATAGAATCATTCAAACAGTGGCAAAATTAAAAAAACCGAAAATAATCGGCACAATAACCGGATATAAAGTGGCCGAGCAGGTGGTAACCGTTTTTGAAGAGAGCAACATTAGAACTTACGAAAACCGACTTATGACATTCGATTTTTCGAAATTCGGCGCCGGAAGATATCGGATTACCATTCAAATTGAGGACATGATTAGCGGTGAATCATCAATCGCTTCTCAGGATATTATCCTTTATGAATAATCAATGGTTACCCCTTATATAATTGTACCGACCGACTTAAGCCATGCCAATTCATAAAAAAAGCCTTGACGCAATTTGAATTTGATAAAATAATACAACGATTTATTAAGACTAACAGCTGTATGCGGAGAAGTCGATTATCTGCGTCAGTCTGGTTTTACAAGAGTCGGTAATCGTTTGTGTCGGTAGTATGATGCAGCGGGGGCTGGCTCTAATTTAAAGGAGGGATGCTTAGAGTAACACAAATGTTTCGCTATCAGGTAAATAACTAATTTAAATAAGGAGAATTTTTAAATGGCAAAGCTAACTAAAGGTTTTGTATCAGCGGTTCTTATCGGCATAATTGTTTTGGCCGTCGGCGCAAATCTATTCGCGACAGAAACCCGCGTCTCTTCGATGGGCGGAGTCGGTTTTTTCATGAAAGATAATTCCAACATCTTCTATTATCCTGGGGCGATCAACCAGTACTCAGGACAGGTTATCGGCGAATTGAGATTTAAAGAGAACACCAGCAGCTACACCATCGGCGTGAACTACCCGATTAATGATAATTCCGTTTTCGGCATGTATCTAAATCGGCCGATCGGAATCAATATTCCTTATAGTGTCGTTCAGGAAGTTGTTTTAGACCACACGACCGATTTCTACTATGGCATGAAATCGGCGACCTTCGATCTTGGATTCAGATTGTCGGCGGCATTAGACAGCTACAAAGATCGGGATACTGTTACTAAAGAATCGGCCCACTATTTCGCATTTGGCGCCGGGTTATCCAACGAAAAAACCGATGTCGGATTACTGGTTGAAATGCCGGGAGTAAACCACAAAGAACCGGGCAGCTATGAAGACAAATGGAGCGGTTTCAATTTCGGCGCCAGCGCCAGAACCTTCCTGGGCGAAAATACTAAAATTGTACCGGTCGTTAATTTCCTGATGGGCTCTTCCAAAGCCGAATATGATGAAACCTCCGAAGGTTACGATGTCGATTACAAGAATATGAATTTTGGCCTTGGCTTAGGTTTGAATCATCCCATAAACGAAGATAACCTCTTAGTTTTAGGCGTAGAATTATTCGGCATGTCAAGCGACAAAACCGAAATTGATTCGGGAACCACAACAACAATAGCTACAACCACCATGCCCGGTTTATATATGGGCCTGGAATCACGCATCAATAACTGGCTTACCGGAAGAGTTGGAGCGGCCCAGGTGTTCCAAACCTTGAAAACCAAAACAAAACCATTTGGCGGGACGGAAACGGAAGACTCTGATTATAATTCCAATTACGAACTTTATTTCGGTATCGGGGTAAATTTCGCTAATTTTACGCTTGATGCGGCTATCAATGAAGGCTTGTTCTTCGACGGCCCGAATTTTATCAGCGGCACTACCAATGCCATTGCCAACAGACTTTCACTTACTTACAAATTTTAAGTAAGAGAAGCTAGGAAGTGACATGAAAAAGCGCATTCTTAATCTGGTGATACTAACCGTTCTGCCGATGATTTTCCTTGGATGCGGCACTTTCTGCGGCGAAAATCCGATGGGCAACACCGGTGGAGAAGGCGGATATGGTTTCCTAAACCCGGCCAATAGCATGACCGGACAGGAAATAAATGTAAACGAGATTTATGGCACATGGCGGCATGATTATGCTCCCGGTGAATATGAAATACTTTACATCCAACAGGGCGGGAGTTTCGCCGTCTACGAATACTATGATTATTCGCTTGAAGACTTCTTTTACGGCACATATACTTATACATCCACACACATTACTATCACTATCCAAGGCCAGAGCCCACAGGTTTTTCAATATGAATTTACCGGCAATACTCTAACTATCCACTACAACAGCGGAACAATACAGTATTACAGAGTGACAGCGCCTTGATATTTCTTTAGAACAATTGCCGGAAATCATGATGGCGCGGAAAACCGCGCCATTTTTATTAAAATAAAAAGATATAAATGTTAGCTTGAATGGTTCGAATGGTCATCCTCTATTTGGCCGTCTTTGATCTTTATTACTCTTTTACAGCGAGCCGCGATATTCATGTCATGGGTGATTGTAACCACAGAACGCCCCTGTTCATTTAGACGTTCAAATAACGCGATTATATCTGCGCCGGAATGTGAATCGAGATTTCCAGTGGGTTCATCCGCCAGAATAATATCCGGATCGTTGGCCAGGGCTCGGGCGATGGCGACCCTTTGCATCTCGCCCCCGGATAGTTCGGTCGGCTTATGCTCCGCTCGGTCGGCTAATCCAACTACCGCCAGGCTTTCCATAATCTTTTGCTTGCGATAACTGCCCGGCTTACCGGCAAATATTAGAGGCAGTTCGACGTTTTCATAGGCGGTGGCATATGCCAATAGATTGAAATTTTGAAAAATAAAGCCGATTTTTTTATTTCTGATTTGGGCGAGTTGATGGATAGTCAGACTGGCTACAGATTGATTATCGAGCAGGTATTCGCCGGAACTGGGAGTATCGAGGCATCCGAGAATATTCATCAAAGTAGATTTACCTGAACCCGATGGGCCAACTATCGCTATAAATTCGCCGCGCTTTACCGTGAGATTGATATTACGAAGAGCATTTACGGTAATTTTACCGGTCCGATACACCTTACCGATCTCTTTTAGCGAAATAAGCGTTCCATTATTCATTTATTCATACCTCAATGCCTCAACAGGGTTAATTGATGCGGCTTTTCGGGCTGGGAAAAATCCCGCTAAAAATCCGATTAATGAAAGTGTGGCCACCGTAATTAGAGCTACCGGCCAGTTGATATCAGGTCTTCCTAAAAATTCCAAAGCCCCTTCCATAGGAATTAAACCAAATAGCTTGGCGATTAGCGCGCTGATTGCCAGCCCCAGAAAACCCCCCGTAAACGCAATAGTTAACGCCTCAGTCATGAATTGAACCGTGATATGACGTTTTTCCGCGCCCAGCGCTATTTTAGTACCGATTTCTTTGGTTCGTTCACGCACCGCAACATACATGATATTCGCCACGCCTACGCCGGCTATTACCAGAGTCATCCCGCCGATAAACCACATGAAAATGGTAATTCCTAAAAATACTTTTTCCTGAATCTCGGCATCGCGCTTGATATCCCAAAACCAGAGCGCCCGTTCATCTTCGGGATTGAATCGGTATTTAGATCCGAATAATCGAAGTAAGGTTTTTTCGACATCTCTGGTGTCGACACCCGGCTTTACCGAATACACGAAATCATCGTACCAGGGATCGCCAAAAATCATCACAAACGATGAAGCCGGAATTACCAGACAATCATCGTCGGGGCCGTGATACATCGAATTCTGTAGCTTTTTTGTCATTACGCCGATAACCTCAAACGGCACGCTATTCAGGGTAACCAGTTTGCCGATAGGATCCGTTGAGCCGAATATCTCTTTGGCTACTTTATCTCCAAGGAATACCACTCGGCGTTTCTGCTCAAGATCCAGATTATTGAGAAACCTTCCACCCATTTGCGGATAATGGCTTCGCAAATCGCCAAATTCCGGGTAAACTCCGCTAACCATTTTAAGTGCGTTAATCCGGCCATATTCGACATTGACTCCCCAGCGAAGATATTCACCGGAGATTTTATCTATTTCCGGTATACGGTCTTTTATTAATTGCATATCTTCGGGGGCGAAATGGATTCTGCGGCCCTGCGGTAATCCCTCGTATACCATCGAAGTTTGCCCGGGCCAGAGCACGACTATTCCTTTACCTAGGCCGCTGGATGCTTTCATCATCTGTTTTTCGATACCCATGCTGAACGCCATCAATAACGTAATCGCGATTGTACCCCACGTAATTCCGGCAATAGTCAGCGCCATGCGCAATTTCTGCGATTTGAATTCCCTAAGAATAAGCTTAAAAAACAGGAATTTCATAATTTAAGCGCCTCGACCGGATTTAAATGGGCCGCCCGACGCGCCGGGAAATATCCAGCAATTAGGCCGAGCAATCCAATAATCGATACGGTGATAACCGCCGATTTAAACGCCACGACCGGCGTCCCGATATATTCTTCAAGTTTGAAAATTGGGAATAACTTTTCAAATCCTTTAGCGATACCAAATCCCACCAGTCCACCAATAGCGGCGATAAATATCGATTCACAGATGATCTGCGCCATCACATAGCCGCGTGTTGCCCCCATAGCCATTTTAAGGCCGATTTCCTTGGTACGTTCTTTCACAACTACAAACATTATATTGGCAGTGCCGATTCCCCCGACCATCAAAGTGAAGACTCCTATTATCGCCAGAAATATTTTTAGCCCTTCAAAAAACGGTTTCATTTCCTTCATCGACGCATTGGTATCCCAAATTCCCAGCGCCTGATTTTCTTCAGGATCGAAACTATATTTACGCCCCAGTACCTCATATACTTTGATTTGT
>CAZTNJ010000024.1:0-27532 GCA_964614835.1 uncultured Ignavibacteria bacterium
TAATAACGGGGACCGGCTTAATTACCTTTGGAATTAAATTCGAGTTTAATTAGGAAGCTTATAAAATCGTATTTCAGATTTGGCGAATCGGCGCTATCAAATAAATCCGCATCGCCTTTGTTATATCTAATTTCAATATTATAGATTGCGCTGGCCTTTGGATCGGAGCTTAAACCAATCCCGCCCATGAAGAATTGACCTTGTTGCGCGGTTTCGTTATCACTGAAACTTGAAGACCAGTAGTGGGTATTGGGTGTGAATATTCCGGCTCCCCCAACTATGAAAAACTTGCCGTTTTGAACATTCAGCAGATTCAATTTCGCGATACCGCCAATTTGGGTAAAATTATAACTGACATGCCCTCTTTCATCAATCAAATCTGAGCCAAAACGGTTGTATTGAATGAATGGACCAATCGACAAGTTGTTAATTAAAGTATAACGTAGATCGGCGCCCATGCTGAAACTGCCCTTGGCCTTCGATAAGGAATCATCCTTAAAATCGCCGATTGGGCCGGTGAGACCGAGATCGAGGCCTAATATTATGCTGCCGGCTTTCTGGGCCATACACAGCCCGGGGATTAACATCACAGCAACCATTGTCGCCAACAAGAACTTCCTCATTCAAATCTCCTTTTGGTTAATTGGCAATCCCTTATCTCTCCCCGTACTTGTTGGATAATATAATGGTAATTAGGCCTTTGACAAGCTTATTTTGAGAAAAATGCAGAAAAAAGGCTGACCGTTTTGCTGGTCTTTTATTTTTCTATTCAGATTCCGTCTATTCCCGATTCATATCTACATAGTATATCGCCAATTGTGCAACAGCAGCGCCGGGGAGCCTATCGTTTGCCATACTAAAAGCCCGTCGTAGATTCCCATGTTGGTAAATCATCAGCCCGTAGTTTTCCAAGTCGCTGTGAATGTAGTACGTAATAAGCCGTGCAACATCGGCTTTGATTGTGGTTTGTCCGCAAGTATCAATATGGGCCATACAACTAATAGTATCCGCAAAATCTCCGCCTGGATGGGTCCAGGGGCCACTCCAACCGATATTGCCTGTCGGCGACCAGTTGCGGGTTATGGGGCATATTTTTAGACGTATGGGACGCTCAAAAGCGAGGGGAGTGTTTACCCTAAATCTCAGTTCCGCAAAAGTCACGATCTTTGTGGTATCAAGCTCTGCGGGTAAATCAAAACGCAATAAAGCGCGAACATCGGCTGCATCTTCAGGATTAACAATTGCGGCGGCCTGATTGATGTTCACAATCAATGAATCGAGCGCGTGACCGGAGTTTGCAGCTAAAACTACAATGGTCATGACCAGCGCCAACATAAATACTCTATTCCTTAACATCGTATTTCTCTTCCTTTCACTACTTTAGCATGACCATTTTTTTTGTTATTACTTTATCCGGCGTTTTGAGACTGTATAGGTAAACACCCGAAGAGACAGGACTGCCGAATCTATCAATTCCATTCCAGATGATTGAATAATATCCAGGTTGAATTTCTTGGTTTACTAGCTCATTGATTTCCTGCCCCAGGATGTTGTAAATCTTTAGAGATACATGGGCGGCCGCAGGGATCATATAGTCTATCTTGGCCTGAATGTTGAAAGGGTTGGGATAGGATGACTCCAAGGTTAAGGATGTCGGCATTTGTAAGGAATTGACAGCATGTTTATAATTAAATGGAGGGTCTCTTAAGTATGGAATCCATAAAACATCTTCAGTTACCCTATCTTTAATGTCATCCTCATCTGTGGTACCCCAGTAATTATATATGGCCGGTACCTGGCAATCATACGCTAAAAGAGAATAGCTACTGCCTTCTACTCGCCCAAAGTGGTTATTACCGGGCTCTGCCGAATCTCCAAAATTGGCATTACATGAATAAATTTCAGCCCCAGTGTAGATGTTTCCTCCCAGCCTGGTATACCTAACTCGCAGCCAGCTTTTTTCTGCGAAAATCCCCCAAAAGTCATTGTCAATGATGGAATTTGTACATTCGTCTTTACCCAATAACCATGCATTTGCATCATCATGAAGATATAATCCATATAAATCATTATATCGACATGTTATACTTCCGTTGCAATCTCCAAGCGTCGTTCCGTAATCAGTCCCGACAAGTTCAATGCCGCTGTTAAAATATTCCGAATATAATTCATTGATCATAGGCCGGACCCTATCTTCTTCACCCTTCTTCGCCACATAAAGCCCTGCCGATGAATAGCCATTACCTTGTCCAAATAAGGAATCGCCAAAAAATACCGGATCTTCTGTAGAATTGCCGCCTATGTACTTTATCCCATAATCGAAGAAGTGACTGACCTTTGTCCAATAAAACTCGACCTTGTCGAGGGCATTTTCCACATAGATTCCGTACAATCCGACATAATCATCGTTCTGGAGCAGCGATTGTGATATAATAAAAGTATCCGGCTCAATGGCGGTTATCCCAGTTGACTTGCTTTCTCGGAAGGTGCAAGAATCGATTTTAATCGCGGAAGGATTACCATGAGCCACAATCGCGTCATCACAAAGGATTATCGAGCAGTTATTAAGCTCGATGGTGTTGTGAGCTTTGGCATAAATCGGACAGCCGGCTGAATCGATTAAGCAATAGCGAAGATCGATTGTTGCTGATGTATCCATTGTAATTCCAAGCCAAGATGAATTTTGCGGAGGCGAAAATACAATCTCATTTCCTGCATGGCCTTCCGCCTGCAGCTTTGAATATTTATTTAAAGTAATCTTTTTATTAGGTTCTATATAAATTATCGATGGGCCTCTTAACCGTAGTTTTTGGTTGTTCTGAACTGTTGTATTTTTGGTTATCCCCAATTTTCCTTCATAAACTAAAGCCGAATCGATACCATCACTGAGGTCTGTTAGATTAGGAGCGGGAATTACTTTAAATAATCTTCCTTCGCCTGCTTTTAGAGTAACTGTAAACGGAATTGTTTGCCCCATTAGGGCTGAATATGTGGTTTCGGGTATGGGATCCCAATGCATTAAGCCACCGACACTATATTTATTTATCGATTTCGCAACATCTATAATATAAGCATAATTTCTATCAACTACGGATGGATTTAGTTTTATAACTGCCGTTACCGGCGGCGCTTCGGTTGGATCATCAACGCCCTGTGAACAAGCGCGGTTTACAAGCATAAAATAATTAGTGCTATCGCTATCTTTAAACAACCCTACCTGAAACCAACCGGCATCGGGATTGTGTAGATTGCTGCCGGGTATTGTATCGATTGATTGAATGTAACTAATTTGCCCGCTAAGCCCGCTTCGGTACGGCATCGAGCTACCCCAGAATAGCCCAGTATAAACCGAGTCAACCGCTTTGATATAGGGATTGATGTCATAGCGAATTGCTTCGCCGATTTGGCTTAAAGATAAATCGGGATGCATAACCCCCTGAATAAGAGTTGAATCATTATCAGACTCTAATCTCCAACCTAATATTCCATCAGTATGGTAACACATCCCCAAATACGTCATACAGCGGACTTCCGATTTTGTCGGAGCACGTCTTGGCTCGCTACTATCGGGGTTAATCCAATACCAGTATTGAGGCGTGTATAACCACTTTGCCTTTGGTCCTAAAATTGATGTCATCGCCGTTCGCATCGAATCGAGAGGTATTGTGATTTCTTTTTCAAATCGAGTTTGCAAACTTTCGCTGTAAAAATAATTTCCGTTGGGCCAGGTTAAATTTTCATAGCCCGAATATTTTGTTCCAAGACCAATTGGATATAGATATGTCCACACCACGGTAGGCTTTGTTATTCGCACGAAATCCCGATAGTTTTGGGCATGACTGTTAAATATTCCCGATGTATTTACCCAAGCGACTCCTCGAACCGGGTTTGTCCAACCGGAAGCGTATCTAATCAAACTATCTATATGAGCCATCGGGCGGTAATTTCCCGGTTGTTCGGTATCTTTCAAAAACCAACCTAAAATTCTACCACCAAATTCGGGGCGCCTTATCGATTCTATTATTCTTTGGTTTTGTAAACTTGTTGGATTTTCAATCAATAGTTTTCCATTTTGACAATGTAGCTTGAACCAATCAACATATACAGTGCAAGGGGCGCAGATTTCAAGCTTGTGGTTTACCCAATCGCCGAATACAGTATTGCTATGGGGACGGGTATAAAAGAAACTGTCGGGACGATTTATATAATTTTTTAGAGACATCTCCGTAAATTGAGTACCCGTTAATCTGCCGAATTTAATCGTATCTATAAACACGGTTGAGGTTTCGGGTTCAAGGCCGCAGCAATGTCTATAGGCTTTGTAAATAGCAACTGCATTCGAATCATCGTTTTGTGTCCTTGAACTAACTTTTATTCTCAATTCTGGGTAATATTGGATATCTGCGCCGTCATCTAAAACATTATTGTATTTACTAGGGTGACAAAAATCCAAACCATATAGACTATCTCCATTGGCTCCATAAACATATCCTACCGAAGAGTCCGCCTGGATTCCCGACGAGGACTTAAATTTACAGTTATAATAATCGCTGCTTTCGGGTTGGCAAATTAAATACTGGCATTCGGCATAACTTACCTGCCAGTCGGTTATCAGGGAATCATCGGTACCCCATGAATAGGGGGCGATTCCTTCATTCATGAACCGGCCAATCGCGTCCAGAGTAAACCCGCCGCACATGTGCTGATTGAAACCAAGCGAATCATGCATAATTCTTAATCTATCGTCTGTAAAATAATTACTATATTCAGCCCATGTCGATGAATAACACCCAAACGGCAATTCATGAGGATTTATCAACTGTCCGAAAGCGCTGCAACTTAAGGCCAATAATAAAATCAATCTCTTTAACACAAGTACCCTCCTATTTTAGTAATACCAACTTCCTCGGCTTTCCAGCTAAAGAAATATCCCACTGCGATATCTTCGCAAAATACACCCCCGATGGACATCTCTCGCCGGATTCATTCTTTCCATCCCAGGTTACCCGGTGAACCCCAACCTCCTTTCGCTGATTCACTAATTCTCTAACCTTACGCCCGGTTATATCATAGATATTAATATTAATCTGGGCCGGCATCGGCCCTAAATTGGCCACCCGGTACACAACTACCGTCGAGACGTTAAATGGGTTCGGGTAGTTGCTCGATATCGCTGTCACTTGCGGTAACTCCGCCCCCGGCTGATTCCAGATATCTGTCGTTATAACCACCAGCTCCGCCGAATAACCGGAAACATTATCCTGATTGTCAACTGCCGCGACTCGATAATAGTAATAATGTAAATTGGACACATCCAAATCGACATAAACGGATGTTTCCGGCTGAGCGATAAGGTTAGCTGTGGAGGGGATAAATCCCCCCACCGTATCTCGATAAAGCAGGTAACGGTTGAAATCGGCTTCATTATTGGTAGTCCAACTTATGAATGCAGTATCTTGATTGTAATTGCCTCTGATAGTATCCGGAGTTCTGGGGGGCAAGTCCTGATATGGATAAGATGAACCATATGGGCCGCCATAAGCTCCGATATCCGACCTGGTGCTATCGGTATCGAATCTGTTTGGGTCACCAGCATCTATGAGAGGCGAGTACATTTGGAGATGGAAATCATTATTGGAAACAAACATCGGATTGCGATAGATGTTGTTTACCGTTTCCGGGATTACGCCTACGTACAAATCAGATGAAATCTGCCAGAAATTGTTATAAGCGACATAAGCTTGTCCGCTCCCATCGCAATAGGCGGCGTTAACGGTATTACTTACCGTATTATTGATAACGCTGTCGCCAACTTCAATAGCCGAAAATCCAACTCTCCTTGCATTTACAATAGAATTATTTAATTTAAGATATGGATCCGCGCGTATCGCTTCGTAAGTACTAAATAGCACATTGTTTCGGATTATAACATTTGGATAATTATAGATGATTAAGCCATTAACGTAAAAGGTAAGCTCATCGTTAATCATAATATTGTTTTCAATTAAAGCCGAATTCTCGATGATGTTCATACAATATCCGGTACTGCCATAGCCATCCCTTAATAAATTGTTTTTGATGATATAATGACCCGTAACTCCATCGATAGCTCTGCTACAACTATCAAAAATGCAATTTGTTACTTCATATGAACCGCCACCAAGCGATATTCCATAAAACCCTTTAAAACTACAATCGGAAATGTTTGCGCTGGCATATTGCCTTACATATATACAAGCCCCTGTTCCATGATTTATTATAGTTACTCCTTTTACCGAACAATTGTAATCAATTATTAAAATTGCCAAAGTATTATCATTTGTATACCAATATGTACTATCCATCCCTGCACCTATTATAGCGACCGAATCATACATTCCGGTAGTATCGCTTTCATACCAATCTCCCGCGCTTATATACACCGTATCATGCGGGCTGGCCGCATCTATCGCTTTCTGTATGCTATCCGCCGCCGTGGCCCAACTGGTGTAGGGGTATTCGTTACTGCCAGCATGGCTGGCGTAGTGGTAATCGGCTAACACATAAGGCGCTAATAAAAAGACCAATATCAATGAAACTAGGTGCTTAATCATAGACTCCTCTCTTTGTTGCCATTCCAAGGAGTTTAATCCCTACAATAATATATCAAAAATTAACAGTTTGGCAATCCATTTATTGGCACAAAAAACGCGGCCCCGTTATTACAGAGCCGCCCATCAGGACAAACTATCAGGACTAATGAGGTGTTAGTTCTCGCCGGACAGTTTGGGAGAGATCGTTTTATTATTTCTTAAAACCGGCGGCGGGAAAAAATGGCAATAGCTCAATTGCGCCGTGCCTTTGAAATACGCCACCAATCTGGTGATATCCGAACCCCTGAATTCGCAGTTGCCGTTGACATCGCCGGACACATAAAGATATGCCCCGGTCGAATCCATATAGCAGCTGTCGAGCGGGGCCGGGCCGGTGCCTTTAAAATAACGTACACCGTAAGTCACATCGCCGCCAATACGCTGGCCATCGCCGTTGATATCGCCGGGAAGATAGGAACATCCTCCTGTTACCGTAAACGATACAGGAATACTGAAGTTGGGCGTATTCGGATCATTGGTAGTGATATCCAATCGGCCGTTATATAGTCCCGCCGGTATTTGCGATGCATCCATAGTTACGGTAACATCGACCGCTGGCGAACCCGGCACGATGGAACCGGACCGGACGTTTGTCAGTAACCAACCCGGTTCACTGCTAACGGTGAAATAATACTCTGTGGGATAATCGCCTGAGTTGTCGCATGGGATATTTGTCCAAAGCGATGGCGCGATAAAAATCCAGTAGTTTCCGGGCATAACCGATACTTGCAGAATCGCGGTTGTACAAGGATCGGCCAGGGCCACATCAAGTATAGATGGGCTAACGCAGCCGCCAGCTGGGTCTATTATAGCAAATTGTAGCGGGAATTCCGCTTTGGCCGCGCATGTCAGATAACTGGGTTGAGTTACGGTAAGTATGTACCAATCTGTGTCGCGAGATTGATCGGTTGCCCAGGCAGTACCGCAGATTGTTGTACCGATCGCGTAAGGCTCATATTCGTTCGGCGTAACCGTGCAGCCGCCATTAAAATTATCGCCGCAAGCTTCGGATTCGGTCAATCCGCCGGATGGGCATTCAATCGCGCAAGGGTGATATTCGAAAAATTCCAGTTGATAGTTGCCGCTGGCTGTTCCCGCCCCATCAACCACGATATAATAAGTATTGCCGGAATACAGCTGAACTCCGGAAATAAACGAACCGAGTACTCCCGAACGATAATCATCGTTGCAGGCAACTTCATTGTATTCGTCATTTTCATATATATAAAGCTCGGTATCGTAATCGGAGTTCAGAGTCGCGGCCGTTATGACGATATCAACGGGTGGAGTGTAGGCATAAACGACATCGGGGGCCATTGAACCGCCGCAACTGCTGCCATAGTCGTTGAAAGCGGAGCTGGTATTTCCGTTATCGTAATAGGGCAGGCCCGAAATTACGACCGCCGATGAAATATCCTCTCCGCCTTGAAGTAACATCCCAGGCTCACTTTTTCTTTGAGGTAAGGCAGCCGGAGTTTCCTTGATTTTAAATTCAGGTTTGGCAATACCCAGATATGTATTTTCGGGAATCAATCTATGATCTCCACCCTGGCCAATTTGATTGCGGGGAAGAGGATCCTGCACCACGCGAATATCATAATCAAGCGCCGCAAAACCGACATTGGCTATCGTTAAAGTATCGGCAATCTGATTACCGTTTTGTGCCGAACCGCTGATTGATTCAGGGGAATATTCGACTTCCGGATACCCGATGCTGCTGACCGTAATCGTGTATGGTCCCATTGCGGTTACCGGTTTGCTCATTACCGGATAGTAGTATGTGCCCGCCTCAAGCCCGTTGAATGTGATTGTGATATTACCATCGCCACAATGCCAGTAATCATAGGTGCTGAAATATATCCGGTTACCGTCGCAGGGGCAGGTGTTGTACATCACGATATAATTATCGGTCATGGCTGGAGTGGTACCACAATAGGTCAACGTAATATCCATTGTTGATTCGATTGTAAAAGCTACCCAGGCTTCCGGAATTGAACCGAGATCAGGGCAATCGACCGTGGCTCCCGTGTTATCGCCAGTAAAAATAAGAGGAGTTCCTGGAGTCAGCGTTAGCGGCGTAACATCGGAACAATTATCGTTGGCTGGAGGTAGCGGTGGGTCTTCCACGGTAAGGGTGGCTATATAATGAGTAGGGCAGGGAAAACCGGTAAAGAAATATGGCGAAACAAATAGATAATAGTCGCCGGGGGATGCGTTAGCCTCGATTGTAATAGTATCTCCAGAAACAGCTCTACCGTTACTCATAGGACTGATTGACTGGCAATCACCCGCGGCAAAAATGAAGCATTGCATCGCGAATTCGGCGACCACCTTCCACTTGATTGTTTTTGGCTGGGCTAACGAAAGAATATACCAGTCGGTATCCCGATAATTGCCGCCTTCAGTATGCCAGGTGCCGCTCGAACCGTATATCGTCTGACCGGGAGTAATGGTTTGAAAAACCGGAATAGCCGAATTACATCCGCCATTATAGTTGTCGACATATCCTTCGCCGCAGTCGGTTTCGCCTTCCGGTATTGATCCGGCCGGGGCATTGAGAACCGGAGTTTCATAAATCTCGAAATTGTAATTGCCCTGGCTGGTATAGTAGCCATCGACAACTATATAGTAAGTGTTGCCGGTTTCCAGTGGCAAATTATCTACTCCGCCCGAAGGCATACAAAAGTCATAATAGCTGTTGCAGAGAAGCAGATTCGTGGTATCGTTTACGTAAACGAAAAGCACTGTGTAGAATTGAGATCCGCACATGTGAATGTTAACATACATATCATGATCGGGGGTGAATGCGTAGACGACATCGGGGCCGCCAAATCCGCCGCAGGATGACATCTCGAAATCGTTGTTGTAACCTACGGTAGTTCCTGCGTCTTCAAAGGGAAGGCTGTTTATTACAAATGCATTCTCTAAATTGTCGCCTCCCTGAAGAATAATAGATGGTTGCGGAGCCAACATTGCCGGGGGAATTGTCGGCTTGAGTAGTGGCATTATTTTTTCCACAGTGCCCCAATAGAACTGGTTTTTGGATTCATTGTTATAATTGTGAGCAATGATACCGGAGGCCGCGGCTGTAATCGCCCACCAAATCCCAATTAGTCCAAAAGCGATTAAAAACGTTCTTTTCATTTTTTATCTCTCAGCATTGTAGTTAATCGAGCCGTTAAAATATCTTAACCTGATTTCCGCATTTTCTGTTATTTTTTCGACTTCTTTTTTGTTCATTTAACTGCCTTATTCACCGATTGCCCGATATATCTTTTTATTTGCCACATAATCACGATCGGAGGAAAATCCCGTTGACAAACAGTACTCTTGTAAAGATAATGCAACCATAGCAGGTTGGGGGTCGGTTTCGGTGACTTCAGGCTATTTAACGCGTACCTGGAATTCCGATGCGACCTCCTCCTTTCTTTTTTTTCTTTGTTTTATGATTCCTATTAAAATTTCTTCTCATGTATGTGCTCCTTGTTTGATTTTGCCTTTATTCGATAATGTTATCTCGGTATATTAGTTTCGATTTTCTATGCCTCTGATTGACTATTTTTCATGATATTCAGTTTTAACGCGTCTAAATCATCGGCTCTCTCCCAGATAGTGTCAAACAATATCTGCAGGCTATTGGCCAGACTTCGGTGTTCTATGATCTGGGTTGTTCCCGATGGTTTATGATGAATCGGGTCCTCAAGGGTAAATACGACTATTCGTTTATCTATAATCATCATTTTAATAGGAATCTTTTCGATGATTCTGGCCTGTTCGCCAGCTTCCTGCGCCAATGTGATATATTCATGAAGCCAGCGTTTCTGGTCTTGGGTTTCGGGGTATTGATAAATGCATTTGCTGACCACGCCTTTTTTAAGCGATTCCTTTTCATGTTCTATCTGTTCTAATATTTGCTGGCGCGAAATCAGCGAGGGAGGCATGCTGAAAACCAAAACCTCTTTTTCAGCGCTATCGATCAGCTGCAAAATACGTTTCTGAAGCGGTAAAGAGTCTTTGATTATTTCGATATAATCGAGAGGATCGGTTTCCGTGCGCCCTTTTTCATAAAGGGGGGAGAGTTGATCGACTAATAATATGCAGAATCATTTTATGATTAACATATAAGCGTTTATCTGTCAAGGGGTTTTTGAGGATTGCTATGGTATTTTTCCCAAAAATTTAGATAGGATTACGATATTAATATTACTAATAAGTAACTATATTCAGTTGAGGAATTAAAATATATTTATAAGAAAATGAAATTTTCACTTGACAAAAAGAATAACTTTCATATTTTTGTTACTACTACTAATGATTATGTTGTAGTAGTAACAAGCAAGGCGATGATAAGTAAAGAGTTGAGAAAAATTAGCAGAAGTTGCCATAAGCAATACAGGTAGATTGGAGCCACGACTTGAGAGCAAAATTAATTCTAAAAGACCTTGACAAATTTGGACTCAATAGTTATGAGGCCAAAAGTTATCTATCCTTATTAGAAAGAACTAGCCTTACGGCGGCTGAAGTTGCGCGAATAGCAGGAATACCCAGAGCGAAAGTCTATGAAACGCTTGAGTCTCTAACCTCACGCGGATACTGCCAGATCATTCCCGGAAAAGTAAGAAGATACAGCGCCATGAATCCATCGGCGCTTAAAGATATTTTTATCCTTGAAGAAAAGGAGCGATTGGAATCGCAACTTCAGAAATTGCGCGAAGAAATCAGGATAAAAGAAAACGAGTTGACTCAAAGCATAAAAACCGCCGATGTATTTTAAGGCAATCGCTTGGCGTTTTTTGTGTCAACTTAATAAATTGTGGGAGAGGAGCAAACCATGAGAGTTATTGCTAAGAGCGTTATATTATTAATTATTCTCTTGGCCGCGCAGGTTTTTGCGGTCCCTGACCCCGGCCGAATCTACTCAAGTCCACGAGTTTTGGATGACACGCTTAATATGAATTCTTTCTCCTGGACCGGAATCTGGCTACACAACCCAAGCGATTCATTTGGAGTTACAATTGTTAGTGTCACTACTACGTTAACAGGTCTGACTATCAACCAGACATATCCCGCGTTCGTCGGTATTAATGATAGCCTGTATGTCCCGATAAGCTTGAGTTCAACCGGTTACCCAAGTGGTAACTATTCGGGCCAAATCACCATTTATCACAGTGGGATTAATTCGCCGAAAACCGTTGATGTCTATATGTGCGTAACATCGCTGCCCCCAACGGGCGCCTTAATTGATGTTACACCCCGACAGCTAAATTTTGAATTGGAGCCATATCTAACCGGACAACTTAAAATCAAAGTTAGCAATACCGGTGATCTACCGTTACATGTTACCCATAGTCAAACAAGCACGCCTTTACTGAGTCCCATTGTGGATACTGCATCAGTTACGCCGATGGCGCCGGCGGAACTTCTATTTGCCATTAATACTAACTTCACTGAAAATACTAACATAGTCGATTCCATTGTACTGTATAGCGATGCTTCCAATTATCCTGCCATGGTCATTCCCGTTCATACCTATATCTTACCCGACTCGATAGGCGGCACTTATCAGCTTGGCGATGTCAACCTCGATGGTTGGTGTAATATAGTGGATGTTAATATGATTCAACGATACCTCGCCGGGATTATTACAACGCTTCCCTGTATGACAGCAGCTGATGTTGACAATAACGGCTCTATTACTGGGGCGGATGTAACTTATTTAAAACGGTATTTGCAGGAAATCGGCCCACCGCCCATAAATCAGTGTTTTACGCCGCCGATAAATTTTCCCAGCCACCTATCCCAACGTGAAATCTCTATTGGTTACCTGAAGGCGCACAGAGGCGAATGGATAAATACCCCTGTCCTCGTACGGACCCCATCTTATTACTCGATGCAGGTTTCCATTGGAGTTATAGGGGATATTATCGATAGCGTTAAAGCATTAAATATCTCGGGACAGCCAGCTCTTCTACCGCGAGCCGTATTACTTTGGGATAGTTTATCGGGCCATAAATCGATCGTGCTTTATGAAGATAATGTCCAAACCACGCGTTCCCCGATTCCTTTATATACACCTATGCCATTATACGATTTACAACTACACATTCCACCAATTGCGCCATCTGGAACTCACCAGTTGTTTCCAGCCAACGCTGCCGATAGAGGTCCATCGGTTTTTGACCCCTCTGTTGGTAACCTTGAAGCCCCCATGTTCACCGGTACGCATCTGACAATCGCGCCTCGGGTTTCACTGGCAAAACTATCTGGTGTCGGCGAATTGATATATGTACCCGATAGCACAATTATCTATCCCAGCATAACAGTATATTGCGATGGTCCCGAAATCGGCGATGTCTATATGGTAATTCGGGACTCGTCGGGAACGATCGTTTATACTGATACGCTTCGCGATATCACTATTCAGATGGGCGAGAATCAATTCACGTTCACCAATACCTGGATTACGCGCGGCGGCCGCAATTATATCGCCGGCGCAGGGGTTGTCGTAAATGGCGATGATTACCCGACTGACAATTTTGGCGGAATCCGTTTAAATATGACTAACCAGAAAACTATCGGCTTGCCCCTCACCGAAGATTTCGAACCTGGTTTGATACTTGATTTTCCGCCTGCAGGCTACAGCGTAATTAAACGGCCCGATCCGCCCGGCGGCACGCCTTCTTGGCATGAAACATCCGAAAAAGCCCGTAGCGGAAGCCAATCAGTTGCCATTCTTGGTCAAACCGAGGATGTCGAGGATGAGTGGTTCATTAAAGGCCCGATGGATTGGACAAGCGTTAACGAACCGGCAATCCAGTTTTATGAAGCGCAATTCGTTTGGTCAGGATATGGTTATAAACATGAATTCTATGTTTATGTGGGGTCTGAATTCAACGTCGAAGATGCGATTGACATTGGGCCAATTGTTACGCATTTACCGGGTTCTCATAGCATCAGTACGAGTTTTTCGACTGCACCTCTACAGGAAATAGATTTAAGCACGTATGGCAATACTGATAATGTTTGGTTTGCTTTCCGCTGGCTGAAAGACCCGGAAAAAGCTCTCGGTGATAACTGGTACATCGATGATATTACCTGGGTCGATAACGCTTCCGGGCCGAGTGGTTATGAATATATCCCAGGGGACGCCAATATGGGAATCGTGAGTTGGCCTACTATGCTTGAGGGCGGCGATGTCATTCGTTTGGTTCGCTATTTCAAGGGACTGGCTCCTGCCTGCCTATTTTATAATCCGCTGGCGCATCATGCACCGGCGCCCGACACTTTGGCGGATACGGTTTTCTACGCGGCCGCCGATGCCAACGGGAATTGTGAAACCCGCGGTTCCGATGTTACTCGTTTGGTTGCGTATTTTAAAAGTATCGCCGACGCCCCTGCCCATTGCATTGATTATCCTCCAATTACTCCCGTTCAGGCCAATTTCCCAGCTTGTACAACACCGGCTTTGAAGAAATAGATTAGTGCGATAAATATTTGGAGCCTGCAAAGGGATAATTGATTTTAATATAAGGACAGACTGGTGGGAGATATTAAATGATTTCCCACCGCTTCCGAAAAAGAAAATCGTGGTTTAATTGTTGAGGAATTAATAATAGTCAGACTTCATTGATAAATATCGTTACGTTAAACTAATGGTTGGATTGCGATAAATACCAGAAGTTAAAGCTAACGATGGATTTGAAAATTAAATGTATTTGGTTCTTTCCTTGATAGGAGGAGCAATATGATTTCATTGTTGAAGAGTCTCCTTGTTGTCGGATTTATGATTACCGCGTCAAATTGCCTTTTTGCCGATACTACCTATGTTACTGGCGGTCAGGTTTATGGAACTTGGTCATCTTCCGGCTCCCCTTATATTATCCAGGGGAATATTAATGTGCCAACCGATTCCGCGCTTATCATTGAATCGGGCGTAAGGGTTGTATTCGATAGCACTTACCAGCTTGCCGTGGATTCCGCGGCAATTATGACAGTTCAGGGAACAGCGTCGGATTCTGTTACTTTTACCTACAATGATTCTTATGCGCCTGCTCGTTACTGGAAAGGGATAAAATTTAACAAGTCATCTTCCGCTTCTGAAATCGCTTATGCTAATATTTTGCTCTCAAACCTTTCGGGATTGACACTTAATTATTCAGATATTAATATTGAGCATTGCACTATCATGTGGAACACCAATCCCAACTCCCAGAAGGGGGGCGGTGTTGATTGTTTTCGGTCTGATGCCATAATTCAACATTGTAGAATTCTGGAAAATATCGGCACGCAGGGCGGCGGTATCAACTGTATTTATTCCGATATTACGCTTGAAAGTTGTTATTTCTATGGAAATGTCGCCGCTACTTTAAGCGGAGGGGCTTTATATGTCAACAATAGCTATGTCACAATCATTAAAAACATCTTTGAATTTAACGATGCGACCTCTTCTAGCGGCGGCGGAGTATATCTGCAATCGGTTCATGGAGACGTTTTTGGGTTTAACATTATACGGGGGAATACAGCCCAGATAAAAGGCGCTGGATTAGCGCTGGCCGATTCTTGTCATATTGATGTAATTAACAACACCATTTACGGGAATCGGTCTTTCGCAATCGCCGGAGGTGTTCTTTTCGATGATAAAACCACATCGGCATTCACCAACAATATCGTTTGGGGAAATAGGGCCGATATCGCCTACCCGGCCATCCGCCTTGACCATTCCGCCAATCCCGCAATCACCCATTGCGATATCGATACCAATGTAACCGGCACCGGCAACATCAATTCTTACCCGATGTTCTTGGACAGCGCAACCGGCGATTTCGAACTAACCGCAAGTTCGCCCTGTATCGATGCCGGTGATGCCACCTTGCCGAAAGACCCCGATTCCAGCCGCGTCGATATCGGCGCGCTTCCCTATTTCCACCCCAATCATCTCCTGGGCGATATCTGGGGCTCGTTGAGCGCGTCCAATAATCCTTACTACATTATGGCCCCGGCCCGCGTTCCCAATGAGTCGACATTAATAGTCCAGGCGGGCGTGATTATCAAATCGAAAAGCCCATCGTACGGAATCACGGTCGACACGAACGCTATCCTGACCGTATCCGGAACCGCGGCCAATCAGGTTACTCTCACCGCCGATGATACCTCTACTGGTTGGAAAGGGTTAGAATTCCGCAATGCCGATAATTCAAGTCGTATCACCTACGCGAAACTTGAATTCGCGAAATCCTCGGCGATAAAACTGACCAACTCCGATATCACTATCGAAAATTCCTCTATCCGTAAGTGCAGCAATACTGGCAATGGCGGCGCTATCCGCATATATGACTCGTCGCCGTTAATAAAAAATACGACCATGACAAACAACACCGGCAATCGCGGCGGCGCTATCTACCTTGAAGGCGGCAACCCATTATTACATGAAAACACATTTGCCTCCAATCGCTCTTTCTATGATGGGGGCGGCCTTTTTATCGGTATCGATAGCAGTAATGCCGAGCTATTCCGAAATGTCTTCTGGGCTAATATTGCCGATTCCAATGGCGGCGGAGTATTCTGCAACACTCTGGTTGCCCCTATATTTAGCAACAACACTAAAAAACAGCATTTTCTGGGGCAATTATGCCCCCGTATCACCCCAAATTGCTTTGATTGGATCTGGCGTTACGACCACTTATTGCGATATTCTCGGCGGCTGGTCGGGAACCGGCAACTTAAACCTCGATCCATCGTTTATCAACCCCGGTTCCGGCGATTTCAATCTACGGGCCTATTCTCCCTGTATAGATATCGGCGATCCGGCCTCGCCCAAAGACCCCGATTCAACCCGCACCGATATCGGCGCTAAATATTTTAATCAGGGGCGTATCCAACTCTGCGGTGATATCTGGGGTACCCTGTATGCCGATTCCAGCCCGTATCGGGTTGTTTGCGATTTGCGCGTGCCTAAAGATAGCGCCCTGACAATTCAGGCAGGCGTGGTGTTAAACTTCACCGGGGATTACCAGTTCGTCGTTGACACCGGCGCCAGTGTCAGTTGTATGGGAAGCGTTATTAACGATGTCGAATTCACCGCGTTTGATACATCGACAAGATGGGGCGGAGTCGTTCTTAATCTCGCTGATTCCAGCCGTTTCCGTCATACGATTTTCGAGTACGCTGGCGAAACCGCCTTAACAATAAAGAAATGTTATGCTCTAATCGATTCAAATACTATCCGTCACAACATTAGTTCATCAGGGCCGGGTGGCGTGTTATGCGATAGCTCGAATGCTTTATTATCCGGTAACACGTTCCAGGATAACCGGGAAGGGGCGCTAAAAATTATCGGCGGATCACCGCAGGTAAAAGGCAACCTTTTCCGCGATAACAACAGCACCGGCAATGGGGCGGGTGTTCTCTGTATCGAAAACTCGCTCGGCAAATTAAGTAACAATGTATTCTGGAATAATAGATCAGACCTTCTCGGCGGGGCAATCGCCCTGGATGATATCAGTTCAAGCTTCACTATAATCAATAACACCGCTTATGCCAATCAAGCCAGCCTTAAAGGCGGCGGAATCAGCATGGATAATTCGTTTGCCCTGTTAGAAAATAACATCTTCTGGGCGGATTACGCCCCAATCACTCCCGAAATCGACCTTAATGGCGGTAGTTCTCCTATAGTAATTTATTCTGATATCAGCGGCGGTTATTCCGGGACGGGCAATATCAGCAGCGATCCGCTGTTTGTAGGCCCATCAACTGGCGATTTCCATCTTCAGGAAGCCTCCCCGTGTGTCGATGCCGGCAATCCAGCTTCTCCAAATGATCCCGATGGGACACCGGCCGATATGGGCGCGTTCTATTATCAGCAAAGTTCGGCTTATTTGTATATCCCAGGCGATATCAATGGCGATCGAATCGTGGGCGGCGCCGATGTTACCTACGGCGTGAGATATTTCAAAGGTTTAGGACCCACCCCAAAAGATTCCTGTTATCTTGATTCAACTTCCGCCTGGTTCTATTGCCCCGGCGATGTTAACGGTAATTGCGAATTTCGTGGTTCCGATATTACGTTCCTGGTGGGATATTTCAAGGCGATCAACCCCGACCTCCGTTACTGCCATTGGACGCCGCCATTTGCTCGAATCCTGCGTAACCGGCTGAATTACGAGTTCAAAGCAAGCAATCCTATAGGGGACTAATCCGTATTAATTAAGGCAATTAGTGGCCGTCGCGCCTCGCGGCGGCCTTTTTTATCAAAAATACCGAATTGCCCCCAAAAAGCCTTGATAATTATCATATATATATTAAATTAAATGACAAGTAGTTTAAAAGGGCGGGCCGAGTCATCTTTATGGGTATTTTAAAAGATGAGGTATGGGGATAAAATGAAAAGTCAAATCGTAATTGCAGTTGTTTTCCTTTTATCGCTTTCAGTCGCGCAATCAATGCCATTACATCCGAGAGTGTTCCAGATGGTTCAGGATGGCATCCTGCCAAAAAGCGCCCTGGAAGACCCGCAGTTTTATGCGGAACGCGGCATCAATCAAGGTAAACCTCAAAAACTGGCGGCGCTCGATCAACCAAGCGGACAGTTTAAGACTCTCGCAATCCTCGTAAATTTCTCCGATCATCCAAGCCAAGTAGCGACCTCGTTTTTTGATAACCTCCTTTACGGAACAACCGGCAATACCGTTAGAAGATTCTACTCGCTGGCATCCTATGGAAATCTCGATATTATAACCGTAAACTTACCATCGGCATTAGGCTGGAAAACCATGCCCCAGACCTATGCCTACTATGTCGATGGTCAAAAGGGGTTCGGGAGTTATCCGCATAATGCGCAGAAACTCGCGGAGGATGCCGTCTCGGCCGCCAATCCATATGTAAACTTCGCCAATTATGATAACGATAATGATGGCTATGTAGATGCGCTCATGATTATACACTCGGGTCCAGGTTACGAATTCACCGGCAATGTCAATGATATCCATTCGCATGCCTGGAGTTGTTTTATCCCGCAAATCGTCGATGGCAAAATTGTCACCAGCTACTCCATGGAACCGGAATATTGGTCAAATCCAAACGACATGACCTGCGGCGTATATTGCCATGAATTAGGCCATGTGTTTGGATTGCCCGATTTTTACGATTATGGTTATGACTCGCGGGGTCTGGGAAGCTGGTCTGTTATGGCAGGCGGGAGTTGGAACGGGTCGAACGGGAGTTCGCCGGCTTGCTTCGATGCTTTCTCCAAAGCCTTTCTCGGTTTCGTCAATCCGATTAATCTAACCGAAAACACATCGCAAGTATCTTTCCCGGCGGTGATTGATACAGGTATAATCTACCGTCTCTGGACAAACGGCGGCAGCAGTCAGGAGTATTTTTTAGTTGAAAACAGGCAAAAAACCGGCTTCGATTCTTACCTTCCCGCGGGTGGCATGCTTATTTATCACGTTGATGAATCAGTCAGCGGCAATAACAATCAATGGTATCCGGGTTACACCTCTAACGGCCATTATCAAGTGGCGCTTGAACAGGCGGATGGACTCTGGGATTTAGAGCATGACACCGATGGCGGCGACTCGGGCGATCCATTCCCCGGCTCGACGGTGAACCGTACTTTTAGCGCCACCAGCACTCCGAATTCGAAAAGCTACGCCGATGCCGTAACCTATGTCAGCGTAACCAATATATCCAATTCCAGCTCCGTTATGACCGCCGATTTAACCATTGCCAATGCGCCTCCGATTCCCACGCTGGTAACGCCATTAAATGGCGGCTATTCTAATAGCCTTCGGCCTTTATTTGATTTTTCGGATTCGCAGGGTGCTATCAGATACCATATTCAAATCGATGATAGCACCGATTTTGTATTTCCCGTGATAAACAATAATAATGTGACCGTATCGCAGTATACGCCGACCTCGAATCTGACTGAACGCCGCTATTACTGGCGAGTGCGCGCCTACAATGGCTCCGCCTGGTCTGGCTGGTCGACCGTGTGGAGTTTGATTATCGATGTCACCCCGCCTGTAGCGCCAATAAACCTGCTGGCCAATGGCGCCAACCCGACTCCCTGGACTAATAATGCTACGGTTGTAATCAACTGGACAAATCCCTCCGATGTCAGCGGAATCAAGCGTAATCTTTATAAAATCGGTTCGGCTCCCACTTCGGCCTTTGATTCAACTCATTCCCTTGGCCCATCCGGTCCCGTAAATTTGATTATGTCATCGTCCGGAAGCCAGACTATTTATTTCTGGTTGCTTGACAATGCCGGCAATGCCAATCATCTTAATAACGCCCAGGTTGTGGTCAATTATGATGGGGTCAGACCCACCGGAAGTATCGCTGTTTCCGCTGACACCTCCGCCAGCCTAACTTTCAGAGTCAGTTGGAGCCGTGGGCAGGATACGGGCGGGTCGGGTTTGTCTGGTCACTACACCGTGAAAGTAAAAACCGATAACGGAATCTGGCAGGTTTGGCAGCTTAATGTAACCGATACCACCGCGTTATGCACTGGTCAGCATGGTCATTCATACAGTTTCGAATCGGCCTGTTATGATATTGCCGGTAATGTAGAATTATTCGCCGCTACTGCGGAAGCGGTAACCGTAATTGATACCAACGCGTTTATACCTGGCGATGCCAATCACGATGGGCTCGTGCGGGGTTCCGATGTGATATATCTGGTGGGCTTTTTCAAAGGCTTCAATCCCGAACCGCAACCCCTTCGTGCCGGAGATGCTAATGGCGATTGCTTAGTATTAGGCGGAGATGTAACTTATCTTGTTCGTTATTTTAAAGGGTTGGGCGATCCACCAGTGCGAGGTATCTGCGATTGATTTAATCCCATTCGTCTGCATATAATAATTTCGTATCGGGGTTTGCATGTCGGACCCCGATTATTATTTATGTATACTTCAAATTATCTACAATCATGCATCCATGTCTTGCAGCGCTTTATTCATTATTTTTATAGCCTGATTGAAACCGCCGGGCCTTTTCTGTAGTATAAATCGCCGTGTGGTTGAATGGTAATGATTGACAAATGATGAATGGGTAATTATAATCGTCTTTATGAAAAAATCAATCTTAGCGATAGTTTTAGTGATTATTTTGCTTTATGCGAATAATCTCCAAGCCCAAAAAACCGATATAAGCGGGCGAATCATCAAAGGCAGAACCACGTCCCTAATTTCTATAGCGCTCGATAAGTTTTATCTGGATTCGAGTATCAGCGGTTTTTCCGATATCGCTATTGCGGATAGCCTTCACGCGCAGCTAAAAAGCGATCTTGAATACACGCTTTATTTTAATGTCGTTCAGCCCGATTCGGCGTTTTTAGTCGTTATTGTCGGCAAACCCATGAGCCTCGATGACTGGATTTATATTGGGGCGCAGATGCTTATCAAGGGACGGCTAAGCGTGCGCGAAGGGATGTTAAATCTTAAAATTGAAGTGGTCGAAACATCTCGAAATAAATTGTCCTATTCGCACGAGTTTTTAGGAGAGATCGGTCGTTATCGTTATCTTGCCCATAAGGCCGCCGACGACCTTCTGCAAAACTTAACCGGAGAAAAAAGCGTGTTCTTTTCAAAAATCGTTTTCTCTCGGGATAACGGCTCCGGTTCAAAAATTTTTGTCTGTGATTTTGATGGCTATAATCCGATTCAAATAGCGCTCGACCCGAGCCCAAAACCGATCAACGTGCTGCCATCATGGAGCGCCGCCGGTGACAAGGTGTATTTTACATCATACCGCAAAGGCAACCCCGATTTATACTGCTATGATTTCGCCACCAATTTAACGACTCCGATATCGACGCGGCAGGGGCTAAATTATTCGGCGGTTCAATCGCCGGATGGCAAATCGCTGGCAATCGCCTTATCAAATTCTAACAATTTTGAAATCTATATTCTCGATAATTCCGGTAGCATTCAAAAACAAGTTACCTATTCCCGGGCCATTGACACCTCGCCGACGTGGTCGCCTAATTCCAAACAATAAGCATTCGTATCCGATAGGACAGGAAGCCCGCAGATTTATATAACCGATATCGACGGATTTAATACCCGCCGTCTCACCTATGTCGGCGATTATAATTGTGATCCTGCATGGTCGCCAAGAGGAGATCGGCTGGCGTTTACGTCGCGCGAAAGTGGTCTTTTTCAAATTTATACTATTGACATTACCGGCCAAAACGCTTATAAATTAACCGATTTGGGGTCTAATGAAGCCCCTGCTTGGTCGCCCGATGGGCTCCATATCGTTTACGCATCCGATGCCAACGGAGCTTATGATGGAGCTTATTCCCTGTGGGTAATGAATTTTGATGGTTCAGGAAAAAGGAAATTACCGATAGATGGCGTATGTAAATCGCCGAATTGGTCAGTAAATTTGCGCTGAATAAATAATCTAATTTAAGGAGGTAAACACCAAATGAAGAAACTTGCGCTTGCGCTCACATTAATCGCGGTCATAGCGATGATTTTTACGGTTGGCTGCGGAAAAAAACCGAAGCCGGTAATTGAACCGCCAAAGATTGCCGTCGATACCACCACAGTACCACAAGCGCCCCCGGAACCGGTCGTTGAGCCACCGGCTCCATTAAACCTTTCTACGATTTACTTCGATTTCGATAAGTTCAACCTTCGCCCGGATGCCCGCAATACGATGGCCCAGAATGCCGATGCTTTATCTAAAAAACCCTCGGCTGTAATCAAAATCGAAGGACATTGCGACGAACGCGGTTCCGAAGCCTATAACATGGCTTTAGGCGAAAGACGCGCCAGTGCCGCCCGCGACTATTTGATTAACTATGGCGTGAATAGAAACAATATCAGCATCATAAGCTACGGCAAATCTCGCCCGGTCGATACCGGCCATAACGAGGATGCCTGGGCCAAAAATAGACGCGCCGATTTTATCGTGATTTCCGAATAAGCTCGCGTTGTTTGATTCCTTGGGCAGGATCCATGTGGTCATTCCGTTGTTATTTTTCGATTTATTTATGAAAACTAATGCACATCATGGTGATAAACTCCGCGACTTTCGTTGATTATTTCCACCCGACCGTGTAAAACGTCCAGCAACGACCGTCATATCCCTGCGTAAGCGGTTGATAGATAAGAGATTGATTGCGTATATCAGGAATGCCGTTTTTCGCAAATTATCCCTGTTCGTAAGGCATACCTTTTGCAAAATATCCCTATGAAGGATAAAACGGCTAACCAGGAGGCAACTTATGAAATGCTATTTTCAGGGCTTTACCAGAGAAGATGAGAACAATTCTCAGTTCAATGGTTATGTCAGTTTCGTAATTCCTGAACTTGGCATCAAATTCAAAGGGCAGTATAACGGGCCCCAGGATGAATGCGAATATGCCAGCCTTCTGGCTTTGCTGGAATTCATTGAATTGAATAATCATCTTTTCAAAGATAGGCGGGTAGAGATATTCGGCAACAATTTCCGGGTTGTCAGCCAGGTCAATTCGGAAACATCCCCTAACAACGAACTTGAACCGTTCTGTTCGCTTGCTCAGGGTTATCGCGAAAAGATACCATATACTCTTAATTGGATTTCTTCAGATGAAAATATGGCGCAAGATGGCATGATTATTTAAATTCGAGTAATCTTGATGATTATTCGAAAATCGAATACGCCCGATTTGTTAAAATCAGTCGGGCGTTTTTGTTGGTATCGATTGACTAATGGCGGCGTTTTTGTATATTTGATAAGATTTTGGAACCATTTTTTCGTGGTTACCTGTTGAAGCATAAAAAAGGAGTTTTGATGACGATAAGGCAAATGATGATAGTGGCGATAATCCTGACCGGATTTACTTTGGCGATGGCTGATGAGGGTATTATAAATCCATCGCTTGTCAGGGTTTATATTTTAAACAAAGATGATATCATTAATCTGAATCAGCTCAGGCCGGATATCGCTTTTGTAACTGACGATTATGTCGATGTTGTGGCTTATCCCGAAGATGAAGCCAAAATACTATCGGCGGGGCTTCATTACGAAGTTATACATCAAGATCTGGTGCAGTTTTATCAAAGTCGTTTTCCTGTCGCGACTACTATGGGCGGATTTCTGACTTTCCCGGAAATACTGACCAAAATCGATAGCCTTCACACGGCGTTGCCCAATATAGTTTCGGCGCGAGATTCGGTTGGTTATTCCTGGCAAGGGCGAGCGCTCTGGGTGTTTAAGATTTCCGATAATGTGAATATAGATGAAGACGAACCGGAAGTGTTTTTCAACGCCTTGACTCATGCGCGTGAACCGCAATCGATGCAATGGCAAATGAATTATGTGCTCTGGCTATGCCAGAACTATGGGACCAATGCCGAAGCGACAGCTTTAGTCGATGATCATGAGATATATTTTATGCCGGTGGTTAATCCAGATGGTTATGAATATAACCGCACTACTAATCCATCAGGCGGAGGTATGTATCGCAAGAATCGGAATCCAAATGGCGGCGTTGATTTAAATCGTAATTTCGGTTATATGTGGGGATATGATAATATCGGTTCTTCGCCGGAACCATCGGATGAGACTTTTCGAGGTACCGGACCTTTTTCGGAAGTTGAAACTCAGGGGTTTCGTGATTTCGTTATATCGCGTAATTTTTCTTTTATTCTGAATGCGCACACCTACGGCGATTACTTTCTATATCCGATATGCTACGCGGATATTTATTCTCCAGATCAACCCCTATATGAGATTCTGGCCGATACGGTCCTGGCTCTTCTTGGCGGCGGCTATACGGCTGGGACGCCATGGGAGATCCTCTATAATACTAACGGCGATGCCATGGATTGGGAATATGGCGATACGGTCAGCAAGCCAAGAATTTTGTGCGCCACGGTAGAATCGGGAAGCCAAACGGACGGTTTCTGGCCGGCGCCTTCGCGAATTCCCCAGATTAACGCCCAGCTTTTACCACTTGCGAAATATATAACCCGGTTATCGGAAAATCCACGCGCGGTAGCCGCCCCAAACGCTCCCGTGATAAACAATCTTGATACCGTAAGGACGGATTCATTTATCGTAAGCTGGACACATAGTGATTCATTCAATCCGGCAGTCGCCTATGAACTTGTGGAAAAATCCGGTTTTTCGCTTCTAACCGACAGCATCGAGCGAGGCCTTGCCAACTGGCAAAGTAATGGTTTTATCGCGGCAACGAATCGATATCATTCGAGCAATCATAGCCTGTTTTCCCAAGATGGCAACCAGCTTCATACAAAAATTACTACAGCGTCTCCATTTGTCGTACAAAACAATGATACAATAGTATTTTGGACATATTATCAAATAGAAACCGATTACGATTATGCTTATGTAGAAGTGTCAACCGATAATGGCTTAACTTTCACGCCGATACCGGGAAACATCACAACCACCACAAACCCTCACAATCTCAACCGCGGAAATGGAATTACCGGCAATCAAACATCATGGAGAAGGGCGACATTCCCGCTTAATCAATTTACCGGGCAGACAATATTTATCAGATTATCATATGATACCGATGGCGGAACGCATTACGGTGGGTTTTATGCCGATGACATTTCGCCGGTTGCCAACTTTGCCCAGACGCTCGTTCTTTCTTCTGATATTCCCACTACCAGTTACACGGTTAGAGGGCGCGAAAACGGCATCTATTATTATTTGGCCAGGGCCAAAGACGCCCAAAACCAATGGTCATCTTTTTCGGAGCCAAAACAGGTGATAGTCGCTCGCACCCAGGCAGTCGATAATGAAACCGCCATACCAGGCGATTTTAGTCTTAATCAGAATTATCCAAATCCTTTCAATTCCCATACAATGATTTCATTCAGTCTGGCGTCACCTGCCCGGGTTGAGCTTGCCATTTTTGATATTTCTGGAAGGTTAGTAAGGAATCTATTTACCGGAAAACTCGGTCATGGGAATCATCAATTTATCTGGGATGGTAAAAACAACGATTACCGGGATGTGGCAAGCGGAACATATTTATACAGGCTTATATCTGAAGATAAATCAATTGCGAAAAAAATGGTGTATCTAAGATAACAAGAAATGGTGGAATCAATTTTATGAAAAAAACACTACTAATAGGAATCGCGCTGATATTCATGTACGGCGCATCTTTCTCACAACAAACGCCGTATCGGGGCAATTACGAAATGCTGCGTAAGGCCGAGGCCGGTTCCTATAGCATTAATGATCCGCAACTGGCGCTTTTGGATTCGACTCATAGTTATGATGTAACATCCTATGTTATCCGGCTTGACCTGAATGAAGAATCAAACAATATCCGCAAAGCCCATACTACGATAAGGGGCGTGGCCCGTCAGGCGCTCGATTCACTGGATTTGAATTTTATCGCATTGACTCTCGATTCGGCCAAATACAATGGCGCGGCCTGCACGGTTCACCGTCGAAGTGGAAAAATATGGGTTCCAACCCCATCTCTGGGGCAGGGCCAAACATTCGCGATCGATATTTATTATCACGGAATTCCATCCGATGGAATGTTCTTTGTCTCCACCCGGAATGGCGATGATCATACTTACACCAGCTGTGAACCGAGCGATACTCGTTATTGGTTTCCCTGCTTCGATGAACCCTGGGATAAAGCTGATTCAGTCGAGCTTTTCTGTACGGTGGGAACCGGGCGGACGGTGGTTTCGAATGGCGTTTTGGTCGAGATTATTGATGAAGGCGCGGGTAGATATACCTACCATTGGAAAACTACACATCCGATTTCCACGTACCTGATTTCAATATCGGTCGCTGAATATTCCGTTATAACCGATTACGCCCGTATCGGAAATGATAGCCTTCCGACCGTTTATTATGTCTATCCGGAAGATTCGGCGGCTGCGGTATATGATCTAGCGAACACGCCCGACATGATTGAATTTTACTCCACGCGGACCGTCCCTTATCCTTTCATGGGCGAAAAATATGCTGTCGCCATGTCATCGATATTTAACGGCTGGGGAGCGATGGAACATCAAACCTGCACCACTTTTGGCGACCGTCTAATAACCGGTAATAGAACCTACGAATGGATTGACGCGCATGAACTGGCCCATATGTGGTGGGGCGATATGGTAACCTGTGGCGACTGGCGTAATATCTGGCTTAACGAAAGTTTTGCGACTTATTTTGATGCCCTTTATACAGAATATAAATATGGCTATTCCGCGTTTCAAGAAAGACGAGTCGATTTTTTTAATTCTTATCAGAATGAAGATCAACAATTCCGTTACGCGGTCTATAATCCGCCATCCCAATACCTGTTCGGAGCAGTGGAATACGAGAAGGGCGCGCTAATATTGCACATGCTTCGCCGCCTGATGGGCGATACTAATTTTTTCGCGGCGCTGATTGACTATGCGAATCAATATCGGTATGGAAATGCCGTCACGGAAGAATTAAAAACGCATCTGGAAGCGCATTACGGCGATTTGGACTGGTTCTTTAATGAATGGATTTACCAGGCCGGGCATCCCGAATATTCCTGGTCGTGGTGGCAACGTCAGGATGGGGCTAATTATAATTTGAATATTGCTGTTCATCAAAATCAAACCAACGCTCCCACTTTCAAAATGCCCATTACATTTAGGGCTCATTTCAATAGCGGAGCCGATTCAACATTCACAGTTTGGGATTCGTTGCAGACGCAGCATTTTACTCTTACATTTAGCCGTCGGCCGACAGTGGTCTATTTTGATCCGGAAAATGATTTATTGAAAGAAGTAAACCAATATACTTCGGTAGATGATGAACAAATTGTTCCCGGCAATTTTTATGTGACCGTAAATACCCCAAAACATTAAAAACCCACCACCCCTTTTTAAAAAAAAAACGAAAAATTTAAAAAAAAACCATTTTGTTTT
>CAZTNJ010000025.1:0-26247 GCA_964614835.1 uncultured Ignavibacteria bacterium
CCAACACCGGCCAAACCGATCTTATATTTTATTGTATCTGCACGCCGGGATTTACGCCGGATTGTTATGAAGTTATATCGTAGGGGCGAATTGCATTCGCCCTGAAATTGATGACAAATTGTGTTTTTATGAAGGAAATACACATTCTGGAGAAAACGTTAATATAAGTTATTGCTGGGCAAGGCATGCCTTGCCCCTACGCGGAAAAAGATAAATCTTTCAATTACATAGTTGTTTTGTCAACAGCCTGAGGCGACAATGGCCATTGTCGCCTGCGTCTATGTTTTCTGTGTTTAGGGAACTATGATTCCCGAAACCTTTGGATTCGTTATCTTGCCATTATCCCCATCGTTCCCTCAACAAACCGCCCTATCGCGATTTTGAACTCATCCGGCTTGCTGCCAAACCCGATTCTGATTGCTCTCGGTTCGCCGAACAAATACCCCGGCACTACATACACCCGATACTTATCCGCCAGCTCCCGCGCGAATTCCCGCGTGTCATCAAGCCCAATCACCTGCGGAAAATAAACGCAACCGTATTCCGGTATATTCGGCGTCAAAATTTCCGCTTTCAGAAGCGGCTCCAGCGCGTCCCAGAGAACCATCCGATTTTGCGCCGCCAGTTCTCTCGAATAGGCCAGATACTCATCCAAATGTTCCACCACCACCGATGATACCACTTCCATGTAGCGCGAACCGATTCCCTCCACCATCAGATACAACGGCCGGATTTTTTTGACCAGTTTGGGATTGGCGAAAATCCAGCCGGCCCGAAGCAGACTTAAGCCATACACCTTGGTCAAACTCGCCACCGATATGATATTGTCGGCCATCGAAGCCGCCTTTGGTTGTATCCCAATCACAAAATCGTGATAGACTTCATCGACCAACACATACGCGCCATTGCCTTTTGTCCGCGCCAATTCGGCTATTTGAACCAGTTGTTCTTCGCGAATAAACGCCCCGCTGGGGTTATGAAGGTTTGTCAGGACTATCAATTTCGTTTTCGATGTTATCAGCCCCGCCAATTTATCTATGTCGATTTTATAATCAGGCGCTTTGCGTTCAAGAAATGTAATCTGTGCCCCCAATTCCTGCGCCGTAATCACCAGCGGGTCATACACCGGCGTTTCGATAATCACCTCATCGCCGCGTTCGATAGTGGCTAGCATCGCCAGATACACCGCGTTGCTTGTCCCCGAAGCCGCCACTATCTTTTTTGTGCTGATTCCATACTTGAAACCCAGATGTTCTATCAGTGATGGATGCCCAAACGGGTTCGGCTCCGTCAGCCTGCTTCTGATTTCATCGTAATATTTGTGGATGTGCCCATGAAGTAATTCCAATGGTTCTTCCACGCCGCTGCTTAACAACCTATAACAATTATCCCGCCCCGCTAATTCCACTTCAAGGGTTTTAAACCACTTCAAATATTTCATTTCCATATTAGACCTTAAAAAATATCTCGCATAGGGACGCAGAATTCTGCGCTCGTGATTAATATTAGGTTAAAACTATCTATTGTGCCTCTTGACCGCCCAGCAATATCCCTATCGGTTGAAGCGATTCCACGTTATCGCACAGCACCTTTATCGCCGCCGTAATTGGCACCGCCAGCACCACGCCGATACCGCCCCACAGGTAGCCCCATATTATCGATGACACCAATACCGCCAGCGGATTTAAATCAACTGTGTGGGCAGTCAACCGCGGCGTGATGATATTCGATTCCAGCAATTGAATAACAAAAACAAATGCAGTTGTCCAAATCAGAAGAGACAAGCCTCCTGATAATCCCCCTACGATTATCGGCGGTATCGCGCCGATTACCGGCCCGATATATGGCACCAGATTCATTATTCCGGCTAAAGGTCCCCAGATATAAGCATAAGGAATTCCCAATATCAGAAATCCGACTGTCATTATAATCGATAGCCCGATAGTGATAATCACCTTTACGCTAATAAATCCCCTAAGCTGTTTGCTTATTTGCGCCAGGATCGCCGATTGTTTCGCTTCATTTGTTTGCCCGAATAAACGGTTGATTTTCCCGACATACGAGTAATAGTCGGATAGCATGAAAAACGTAAGGAAAAACAGCAGAAATCCCGAAAGCCCTATCGATGTTATCGAGCCGATACCTTTTAATATTATTTTCCCAATATTGGCGATATTGGACGTATTCAGCTTTAGGCTCGACAGGTCGATTGTCAATCCCGGAAATATCGATAATTGCGAATTGATCCAAACCTGTACCGAATCTATCGAGTTTTGTATCGATTCCTGATAATCAGGTAGTTCCTGCGCCAGACCGGCAAGCTGCGAAATAGCGAACACCACGAACAGCACTCCAATAGCCAGCAGTATAACCATCACGATTACTACCGCCAGAAAGTGCGGGATTTTCATTCGCTTTAAAAATTCCACCACCGGCATCAGGATATAAGCCGTGGCCACCGCGATAGTCATCGGTATCAATATCGGCGCGGCGTAATAGAATATCAGACAGGCGGCAAATACCGCCAGTATCGGAAGGGCTATCGAGCTAAGCGAAATTATGCCGCTATTTTTGTCGACCATTGTTGATCACCTCTTTTATTTTTGAAGCCGTTTCGCGAACTTGCCCGCTGAAATCCGATAGATCAGCTCGTTCGATTTTTTCTTTGAAATCTTCAATATCCCTCGCCCCCAGTTTTTTAATTAACACCCCCAGAGGCCGAGGTCTAACATCGTATACGGCCAATAGTTCCCGAAACCTCGCCATCTCATGGTTTCGCCATTTTTCAAGGGCGGGAAACTTGCCCGTTACCGCCAACACCGTCAGTTTCTCCCTGATGGCTTTGCCCGCCCCCTCGATTTTTATAAAATCGTTATTGCTGATTATCCGGGCGAACGGCTCCCCCAAATTTTCCAAACTTCTGGCTACTTTTCTATAAGATGATGATTTAAATGGAAGCTCCCCCGCCAAATCCAGTAAATCGGCCAACTCCAGGAATAATAAGGATACTTCGTGATTAGTCATTTTCCGCAAGAAGTCGAGTAAATTCGGCTTCACCTAAAATGGTTATCCCCAATTTCATCGCTTTGTCGTATTTGCTTCCCGGATCGGCTCCCACCACCACATAATTGGTTTTAGATGATACCGATGAAGTCACTTTACCTCCCCGCTTTTCGATTTCCAGTTCTGCCTCTTTACGCGAATATTTATCTAAGGTTCCGGTAACTACAAATGTCTTTCCGGCCAGTTTGCCCTCCCTTGAAGGTTTTTCTTCGGTAGGAAACACTACACCGGCATCATTAAGTTTTTTCAGAATGGTTTGCGTTTGTAAATTATTAAAAAAAGACACGATCGATTCGGCCACGACAGGACCAACTTCATCGGTTTGTGTCAGTGTTTCGATTGTTTGCTTTCCCAGGTTGTCGATTGAACCATAGGTTTTTGCCAGCACTCCTGCCAGATGTTCCCCTACGTTCCGGATCCCCAGCGCGAAAATGATATTTTTTAGCGGGCGATTTTTGGCGTTATCCAGCGCTTTTTCCAAATTAGAAAACCATTTCTCTCCGGTACGCTCCAATTCAAGAATTTCCGCTTTATGTTTAGGGATTTCAAACAGATCGGCTACATCTTTTACGAATCCCTTCTCAATTAGCATCGCTATTGTTTTATATCCTAACCCATCGATATCCATCGCCCCTTTGGATGCGAAATGCGCGATTTTTTCCAACAACTGCGCCGGGCAGTAGGGATTAACACAGCGGGTAGCCGCCTCCCCCTCGATACGAACTGTCGGCGCCTGGCATTCAGGACAGTTTTTTGGCATAGTAAAAGGCGTCAATCCTTCAGGCCGATTTTCCACTATCACTTTTACCACTTCCGGAATCACATCCCCGGCTCGTTGTACCACGACTGTATCGCCGATTCGCACATCTTTACGTTTGAGTTCATCCTCATTGTGAAGCGTCGCCCGTGACACAATAACGCCGCCGACTCGCACCTGGTCCAGGATGGCCACCGGCGTCAAAATTCCGGTTCGCCCTACTTGTACTATAATATCCAGAACTTTGGTGGTTACCTGTTCCGGCGGAAATTTCCAGGCGACCGCCCAGCGCGGCGACCGCGACAATTCCCCTAATATCTGTTGTTGGGCGTAGTTGTTGACTTTCACCACCACGCCGTCTATTTCGTAATTGAGGCTGTCGCGTTTTTGAGACATTCTTTCGAAGTATTGTTCAACGCCATCCGGTGTTTGGCAAAGTTCTAAATCATCCGCGATTTTAAATCCTAATTCTCTAATAAAACTCATCGTCTTGAAATAGTCGGCCAAATTTACTCCCTTTATCCGACCTATTCCATATGCGATAAACCGCAATGGCCGTTTAGCGGTAACTTTTGGATCCAACTGCCGAAGCGACCCGGCCGCCGCATTCCTTGGATTGGCGAATTCTTCCTCGCCGCTATTGCGGCGCTCTTCATTCATCTTTTGGAAAGCGGTTCTGTTCATGATAACTTCGCCGCGAATTTCTATCAAAGCCGGGATATTTTCCCCAACTAATTTGAGTGGAATGGATTTTAATGTTTTCAAATTTGACGTTATATTTTCCCCAACCATTCCATCACCGCGGGTCGAACCGGTGACAAATATCCCATTCTCATAAACCAGTTCAACCGCCAGCCCATCGAATTTCGGTTCCGCCGTATATTGAACCGCGCCCTCTTCGACGGCCAATATATTCATCACTCGTTTATGAAAATCCCTGAATTCTTCCACGCTGGTAACCTTTCCCAGAGATAGCATCGGAATGGCGTGTTTAACCGGTTCGAACTTCTCGGAGGGTGCGCCCCCCACGCGTTGAGTGGGCGAATCCGGCGTAATCAGTTCGGGATATCGTCGCTCCAAATCGACCAGTTGGTCGAATAACTGATCATAGTCGGCATCGCTTATTTCAGGCCGATCCTCTACATAATAAAGATAGTTATGGCGTTCGATTTCATCGCGAAGCCGCTTCACATCTTTTTTGATTTGTTCGGGAACCATAGACATTCTAAAAAATATCATAATTAGACCTGGGTGTCAAAGGTAAGTTGAAGTTTAAAAAGAGGATTGTTTTGATGTTAGGGCCTACCGTTAACTCCCGATAGCTTTACAAGTTCGATTATAAAAACTTGACACGGCTAATCAGGAATATTACTTTAAAAACTCATGGAAATAATTAATTAAGATGATGGAGCCAAAAAAATGAGCAAACGTATCTTGATTTATGTTATCGTAGCTATGATTAGTATCTGCGGCCTGGCGACAGCCAAAAAAGCCCCCAAACCAAAAGAGATGGCAAAGGTTGGAACCAAAACCATTACAAGCAACGACTTTGATTCGTTGGCGCTTGCCCTGCGATTTACGATTACCGACTCTACCAATATCGATTCGCTCAAGAAAATTGTGCTGGATTCCCTTGTGCACCAACGTCTTGTCGATATCAGAATCGATTCGGTGATGGCCATTGAGCCAAAGGATCGCGCTTATCGGGAGCGACGGGCCAATGAAATCGCCGATGGTGTATTCAAGGCGATGTACGATAACGAAATCAGTTATAAGATACGGGTAGATTCCGCCGAAATCGATTCATTTTACCAGGCAAATCCAGCTCAGTTCACCGAACCGGAAAAAATTAGAGCCGCATACATCTCTATCGGTTTTCCAAAACCGGAAACATCCGGAGTGAAATCGGAAAAGAAAAAGCAACAAATCATAGATAAGTTACAGAAAGAGACTCTGCGCCGCGCCCAGGAGGTTTATAGAAAAGCCCTGGCCGGAGAAAACTGGGATACCCTTGTCGCTAAATATTCCGAGGATAAAACACATATGAAAAACGGCGGCGATCTGGGAGCTATCCCGCGCGGCCGGATGCAGCCCGAATTCGATTCGGCTGCTTTCGCGGCCCCCGCCGAATCCATAGTCGGGCCGGTCAAAACGCAGTTTGGCTATAATATTATCCGGGTTTATGAACGCATACCGGCTACCCTAAAGCCCCTCGATAACGAGTTGCGCAATTCGATAAGAGCCGGCGTATTTCGTAACCATGAAAAAGCCGATGCTGATAGATTTGTCGATTCACTCAAGGCGCTGGCCCGGTACACTTTCAACGAAGAAGCGCTGGCGATGGATGACAGCCTGGTAGATGACGATACCTGGGTTTTGATAATTAATGATCAGGATACGCTCTATGAAAAACGAATCAAAGAACAGCTTCCGAAATACATACGATATAAGAAAATCGCCGAAGTTACTCCCCAGGTTAAAAAGGAGATGCTGAAAGATTTATCATCCGCTAATTTGCTGATGGATGCCGGCAGGAAACTCGGCTACTATGATAAGCCGGAAGCAATCCAGGCTGGCAAAGATTTCGATTATCGCGAGGCGAAAAATCGGGTGAATGAAAAACTGCGCGATCTGACTTATAAACCTACGCAGGATGAAATAAAGAAATTCTTTGACGATAATTTCGAAAGCCGCTATCGCGAGCAAAGACCATTGCACGTCCAACATATAATATTCGCCGATTCTGCCAGCGCTATTATTATCCGTGATTCGATTTTGGCTGGCGCCGATTTCAAAACCATGGCACTCAATTATTACCCAGGCGAAAAGGAGATACGCGAAGTTGCCTATGATTTAGGTTATATCTCTACCCAGGATATGGGCAAATCATTTTTCGACGCAGCCGATACTCTCAAAGCCGGCGATATTTCCTTGCCCATTAAAACCCAATGGGGTTATCATATAATAAAATTGGTCGATCGTCGTTCCGATAAAACCCTTGACGCGGTTAGACCTGGCATTATTAAAGAGCTTACCGAAGCCGCTGATTCCAAAATCAAACGCGGATTTATTGACCAATGGAAAGCGGTTACCCCTGTTAAAATTAATCAGGGAAACATTAAATCTTATAAGTTTCCCGAATCGTTGCACGCGGTTCAAATTCTACCGCAACCCCAGTCACGCGATTGATGAGGATTTGATTATTGCCTAATTCCGACGCTTCAATAAGTGAAGCGACTCTAAGCTGGAAAGGTGAACTCTATCGTAAAGGGATTCACCTTTCTTCGCTTACCATTCCGGCAGGATTCATGATTCTTGATCCGCGGGCTGTCCTTACCGGCCTGATGGGTGGGTTATTGTTTTTTGCCCTTTTCGATATTCTGCGCTTTTTTGGCAACGAAGATATCAAGCGATTCATGGGCATGAACTTCGGATTCCTGCTTCGACCTCGCGAAAGGAAAAGCTTTTCCGGGGCGACCACGATATTATTGGCGGGTTTGCTTGTTTATTCCTTCTATGAGGTAAAAGTTGCCGCCGCATCAATGGTTATTATTGTTATTGGAGATATCTTTGCCGCTCTTATTGGCCGTACTTTTGGACGAATCAGGGTTTTTTCCAAAACTCTTGAGGGCACTATCGCGTTTATTATCAGTACGGCTATAGCGGTGCAGTTTATTCCCGAATTGAGTTCGCGGGTGGCTTTTATCGGATGTTTGACTGGGGCGATAATCGAGCTTCTGCCGTTGCCTATCGATGACAATATTACCGTTCCGATGGTTGCCGGCGCATTTATGCAGATGGTTTTAATGAATCAACAAATGTTGCAAAAATTAATTCAACCCTGATTTTATTAGGCACATATCGTAGTTTAGGCGTATAATAAGGTGTAATGAATAAGATAGCTCGTCTCTCACATAAATTAATCCATACAATCCGAGAGGAGACCATGATGTATAATGGAATGGTCAAGTGGTTTAATGACTTAAAGGGGTATGGCTTCATCATTTCAAAGGAACTTCCTCATGAGCTTTATGTTAGGTTTACCGAGATTAGAGCCAAAGGTTATCGCACTTTAAAAGAGGGCGACCAGGTTCAGTTTGAAATTGATGAAGCCTCGCAGGGACGTCGGGCCATAAACGTGGTAAAGTTAGCAGCCGAAAAATAGGGCTCGGCCCCACGATTTTCCGGTAGTATTGTAAATAGACTTACAATTTTTCTTTAACTTAAAACGAGAATCCGCTTGAGAAAGATTATCGATTTACGATCTGATACCGTAACCAAACCAAGTCTCCAGATGCGCCAAGTCATGGCCGCCGCCGAAGTTGGAGATGATGTATTCAACGATGACCCCACTGTTATCAAACTCGAACAAAAAGTGGCTCAAATTTTGGGTAAAGAAGCCGCGCTATATGTGCCATCCGGTACTATGGCCAATCAGATATCATTGCGCGTGCTATGTAATCCTGGCGATGAAGTAATCTGCGAACGTAAAGCCCATATCGTATTCGACGAGGTGGCCGCGGCGGCTGCTCTATCAGGGATTATGCTTCGGCCAATTGATGGCGAAAACGGAAAATTATCAACGGAACAGGTATATGATGCTTATCATCACCCGGATATCCATCGACCCTATAGCCGCGTTGTAGCTTTAGAAAATACGCATAATCGCGCCGGGGGGAAAGTCCTCGACCTTGATTATATCAACATGATAGCCTCGATAACCCGTGAACTTAAACTAGGATTCTACCTTGATGGCGCTCGTCTCTGGAATGCCGCAATTGCGCTGAAAATAGCTCCGGCGCAAATCGCCGCCCCATTTGATATGGTATCGGTCTGTTTTTCTAAAGGACTTGGAGCTCCAATTGGCTCGGCGGTTACCGGCAGCCGCGAGAATATCCAAAAAGCCCGTCGTATTCGCAAGATGTTTGGCGGCGGGATGCGTCAGGTGGGTATTATTGCCTCGGCGGCGTTGTTTGCCCTTGAAACTAATTATAAAAGGCTTCAAGATGACCATGACCGGGCTAAAAAGCTGGCTTCAGGACTGGCTCAAATAGACGGCATACATATCAATCCTCAAGATATACAGACCAATATCGTTATCTTCCGAATTGAAAAACCTCAAGCCAAATTCCTTCAAAAGATGGCGGATATGGGGGTTTTGATGGTGGCTTTTGGTAAAGATTTGGTTCGGGCGGTTGTTCATCTTGATATTGCCGAAGAAGATATCCCAATCGCTGTTGCTGTGGCCGCTCAAGCCATAAAAGAATGTTGAAATACTGCCCAAATCCCGCCGATAACTTAATCAGGCAGAATTAGCTGATTGAGGAATAATGAAATTCAGGTCGATTTTAATTAATCTGGCAGTTTTGGCGGTCTGGCTGGTGAGTATGTACTTTGTTTATAACCAGCACTACTCCCGCCCGGCTACGATTCAATTGGCCGGTTTCCAAACGGTCAACAGCCCCCAGATTGACAATGAGCGGTGGTATGATATTACCATGGCGAATCAAAAAATCGGCTATGCCATGAATACATTCGGGAACACGCCATTGGGATATGTGTTCAAAGATTATTCTTTACTTCGCTTGCCGATGGCAGGGGTTACTCGGGAAATCCTGATGGATTTCTACGCGGTGGTCGATTCTACGTATGCTTTAAAAACATTTACTTTTGGCTTATCCAGCGATGATTATTCAACTAATGTTTACGGTCAAGTCGTATCCGGAAATTTGATTCTTAAAATCCAATCCGACAGTACCAGTACGGAACTGACATTGGCTGCCCCCAACGGAGTATATCTTCCCGGAACAGTACCTTTAATCCTGGCTGCCAAGGGATTCCCGGCGGGCAAATTTCAATTGGCGGGACTTGATCCAATAAGCCTGTCAACGTCGGATATGATTATAGATGTTGCCGGTCAAACCCAGATTGTGGTCTCCGGGCAGAAATTCGATGTCCATAAAGTGATTATTACCACTAGCGGGGTTAGTTCGAATTCTTTCATTACCGGAGATGGCATGATGGTACGCGAGGAAGAAACTGGCAATATGGCCATGACTCTGACCTCAAAGGAGAAAGCCCTGGATGTGCCGGAAACCATGCACAACTGGGATATGTTGAAGTCGCTGGCGGTCAACGCGATGGGGCAAATCGATAATGCCCGCGATTGCAGTTATTTAAAAGTCGAACTTGACGGTATCGAAGGCGCCGGATTCAGTCTTGATGATGATTTCCAGAAAGTTGTTTCGCAATCGCCGCTGATAATTGAAATCAAACCGGAAGGTTTTCGTCGCAGCGGTATCCCAGGAGAAAAGTTTGTCAAGGCTCAACCTATGGTGCAGAGCGATGACCCGCGAATTATGTTAAAAGCGAAGCAGATTGTCGGTAATATCAAGAACGACAGCCTGCGAATTGTGGCCTTAACTAACTGGGTCTACTCAAATATCGAAAAAGACTATGCTATCTCACTGCCATCGGCCATTGAAGTGTTGCGGGTAAAAAAAGGAGATTGCAATGAGCATTCGGCGCTGTATACGGCGCTGGCGCGTTCGCTTGGGATTCCCACGAAAATATGTCTGGGTATTGTTTATAAAGATGGGTTGTTCTATTATCATGCCTGGCCGGCGGTTTATCTCAATGGCCGCTGGTTGCCGATAGATCCGACATTTGGCCAACAGGTCGCCGATGCCACCCATATTAAACTTCTGGAAGGCAGTTATGAATCCACCGTCGGTTTGATGAGGGTAATTGGCAAACTGACCGTGAGGGTAATCGATTCGTCAAATTCAGTACTGGCGGAAAAATAATGATACAATGTACGCAATTAACCAAGAAATACGGTAATTACGCGGCCGTAGATAATCTTGATCTCGAAATCAAATCCGGCGAGCTATTCGCTTTTTTAGGGCCAAATGGCGCCGGCAAAACGACCACTATCAAAATGATGACCGGTATTCTCAAGCCAACATCCGGCAAGGTCGAAATCGCCGGAATCAATATTCAGGAAAATCCCCGCGAAGCCAAGATGAAAATTGGTTTCGTCCCGGACACACCATATCTCTACGATCGCCTGACCGCCCGCGAATTTATGGAATTTGTCGGCGGCCTATATCATCTTGATTCAGATATTATTCGCCGCCGCTCTTATGACCTGTTCACCCTGTTCGATATGAATGGCTGGGTTGACCGCAAGTGCGAACAATACTCCCACGGCATGCGGCAAAAACTGGTATTCGCCGCTGCCATGATTCATTTCCCAACTGTGTTAATCGTCGATGAACCGATGGTCGGCCTGGACCCGCATTCCGCCAAATTAGTAAAGGACTTATTGCGCGATTATGTTGCTAAAGGCAATACCGTATTCGTATCGACACATATTTTGTCAATCGCCGAAGAGCTTTGCGATAGAGTCGCGATAATTAACAAGGGTAAATTAATCGCGGTTGGAAGTATCGGCGAGCTTAAATCCGCCGCTAATAAACATGACGCTAATTTAGAAAGCCTGTTTTTGAGCCTGACCGGCCAGCCGGAATAATTTATGTCGCTTATTTTTCACATAATTAAGTATAAAATAATCAATTTATTAGGCTATTTCCGGCAAACCGACATAGAAACCCGGGCTCGGGCGGTTGTTGGTATGATAGTGTTGCTCGCATTTTTTATTGGCGGGCTGTATTTTTTCTGGTACGTATTTGACTACCTATCGCGAATCCGAGAAATCGGTTTTATGCTGATGGACAAAGTGCTTTCGCTCGCGTTTCTGGCGATATTCGTGATGTTGATAATATCCAATATCGTCACCGCCATATCGACGCTGTATCGATCAAATGAAACCGTGTTTTACCTGGCCATGCCTGTCAGCCATTTAGAACTATTCACGGTTCGCTTCTTCGATAATATTCTCTATTCCACCTGGGGCGTGATGATTTTGGGGGTTCCGATAATTGTCGCATATGGTGTCGTGCGCGGCTTTGAATGGTGGCAATATTTGCTGGGATTGTTCGGAATATTAATCCCATTTACTATCATCCCCGGATGTATCGGTGCTGGCGCCCTGATTATAGTATATTTGCTTTCAAAATACTTCCGGCCCCGGTCGCTCCTTTATGCCTTTTTATCTATTAGCGTCCTGGCGATAGTAATTTATTTTAAATACGGACAGCCGGCCTCGTTGACTCACAATGTCATGGCCGACTGGCGAGTACTCAATAGCTTTCTGGGGTCGCTTGCCGCCACCAGCTTTCCATTTTTGCCGAACTATTGGGTCACCGAAACTTTAAAATATTTCGCCCGGGATGGCCATGCAGGTTTCTGGGTTTATGTTTTTGCCCTGATTTCGACGACATTATTTCTTTTACGGATGCTATTTATAGCAGCCGATGGTCTCTATTACAGAAGCTGGCAAGCTTCTATCCAGATGGGTTCTTCAGCCAAAGGGCAGACCAAGAAAAGTCGGCCATTACCGGCGTTTTTCGGGTTGCCGCGTTGGCTACCTTCAGATTTTCGCAGCGTCTTAGCCAAAGACCTGAAGCTGTTTATCCGCGAACCGGCCCAATGGGCGCAATTTTCGGTACTATTGGTATTACTGGTGATATATCTGGTAAATCTGCGCCATTTCCCGACCAGTATAACCGATAAGTTCTGGCGGACTATTATCAGTTTCGCCAATTTCGCGTTTACCGGGTTTATTTTGGCGACTCTTTCGGTTCGCTTTGTCTATCCTAATATCAGCCTGGAGGGAAAATCGTTCTGGGCAGTTGTTTCTTCGCCGATGTCTATCAAGCGCCTGTTCTGGGAAAAATTTTTCATGGCCTTTTTCATTTTCGCGCTTCTGGCCGAAGCTTTGGCTTTCATATCAAATATCATGCTTGGATTGACCGGCTATATGATGATTCTCAGTTTTTTCTCGATTCTCCTAATGTCAATTTCCCTCACCAGTCTGTCGGTTGGAATGGGGGCTGCTTTTCCCAGTTTCAACGAACGCAATCCCGGACGAATCGCCTCCTCCATAGGTGGGATGATTACTACTGTAATTAGCCTTGTTTATGTTACCCTGATGGTTATTATTCTGGCCCTGCCGACTCATCGCTATAGCGTCTACATTGTCGAGGGGAGTATTCCGTTTCCGGCAAAGGAATTCTTGACAGCGGGTATTCTAATGTTGATATTAAATCTGGCAACGATAATAATACCAATTAAAATCGGACTGAAAAGTTTAAGCACAAGGGATTTCTAATATGAAAGCACTGGTAACCGGCGGCGCCGGATTCATCGGTTCGCAAGTGGCGGACGCTCTTATCGAAAAGGGAATTCACGTTGAGATAATTGACAATCTTTTTACCGGTCGTCGGGAAAATCTTCCACCCAAAGCCATATTTCACCACCTTGATATTCGCAGCGAGGAGATTCACGCTATTTTCGCTAAAGCTAAATTCGATATTATGTATCATCTGGCGGCGCAGATGGATGTCCGTAAAAGCGTGGCGGATCCGGCTTATGACGCGCAGGCCAATATCCTCGGCGGAATCAATTTGCTTCAAGCATGTAAAAACACCAGCGTTAAAAAAGTCGTGTTTTCATCGACAGGCGGCGCAATTTATGGCGAACAGATCGAATTTCCGGCCAGGGAGGATCATCCGCAGAATCCCTGTTCCCCCTACGGTATTTCAAAACTGGCATTTGAAAAATACCTACAATTTTATCACAATGAATACGGGCTGAAATATATCGCCTTGCGCTATGCCAATGTTTATGGTCCGCGTCAACGCGGCGATGGCGAGGCTGGTGTGGTTGCCATCTTTTTCGAACGCTTGCTGGCCGGACAGAAAGCGGTTATTTATGGGGATGGCGGCCAAACCCGCGATTTTACTTTCGTCGGAGATGTCGTTAAAGCTAATCTGGCCGCGATGGATTATCCCGAAATCGGCGCATTTAATGTCGGTACCGGAATTGAGACCGATATCAATGAGCTGTTCGATACTATCAAAGATATAGTTGGTTCTAAACAGGATCGCATTCACGAGCCCGGCAAACCCGGCGAACAACGTCGTAGCGTAATTGATTATTCCAAAATCAAAAAGGCAATGGGTTGGCAGCCGCAATTCACTCTCAGGCAGGGTTTAACTAAAACCGCCGAATACTTTAAAAAGCTGTAACTGGAATGAATAAGGTTATTTTTACGGGTACGGCCTCCGGATTTCCTGCCCCCGACCGCGCTTGTTCTTCGTTTGTGGTTCAGTTTAGCGACAGGCTGTACCAGTTCGATGCAGGCGAGGGGTTTTCCGGTTCCGCGCAGCGCCTAAAAATAGATTATAACAGAATCAGCAACATATTTATTTCGCATCTCCATCCCGATCATATCGCCGGGATATTCTTGGAACTTCAAATGATGTACCTGGCCAAACGCCGGATTCCGCTAACAATCTATGTACCCGAAGAAGGAGTTGAATTGTTGGAAAAGGCCGCGCGTCTTTTCTACCTTTTCAAAGATAAATTCCCTTTTAAATTTCGCTTTAAGCCACTTAAGCCCAATCCGGTATTTCGGGAAAAAGACTTCATCGTTTACGCTTATCGAAATCGCCACCTTATCCCAAATCGGCAGATAATCGAACGAATCGGGGCGCCGAATAAAATGCAATCGTTCAGCTATATGATACAAGCCGGCTCGAAACGCATTCTCTATTCGGGCGATATAAAAGATGAAACCGATTTGGAAGGTTTGCTGGAAAATGTTCATACCGTTATCACCGAGGGGATGCATTGCGATTTCGAAGCCTTGGCGGCTTGTTGCGCCTATTATAAAGTGAAACGTCTGATTGTTACTCATCTTCATCAAAAGCAGTATTCTTATCCGCAGGCTTTGCTGAAAGTCGCGGCTAAATACAAAATAAACAGAATCCTAATCGCCAGCGATGGGCTTAAACTGGCGATTTGAATTCAGGCTGGAAGTAAACGGGGTAGGACTATGGCAGATCAAATTAAACGAGCGCAAGTGAAATGGATCGAAAATTATAAATTCGCGGGTACCTCCAACAGCGGCAAATCGATTATCATGGATGGCAGCGCCGATATGGGAGGCGGTTCAGCCGTTACTCCGGGAGAATTGATTTTTTTGGCGCTTGGGGGATGCACCGGCATCGATGTTGTCAGTATCCTTAACAAAATGCGAGTACCATTCCGCGATTTGAAAATCGAAATTGAAGGCGAGCCGGTCGATACTCATCCAAAAACTTACAGGTGGATAAAAATAGTCTATCGAATATACGGCGTTGCCGATAAGGAAAAAGCCCGTCAGGCGGTGGGCTTATCACAGGATAAATATTGTTCGGTTTCGGCGATCGTCAGGCAATCGACTGAATTAACTCATGAAATCATTTTCGAGGATTAATTAAAAACGATCCGGCAAATGTTAATCCTCTTTAAATATATTATTTTCTATAACATAACAAATTTGCTGGCGTCAGGTGGGTTTATTGATATTTTAGCCTAATTATGAATTATCTTTTTCCCAGGAACTATCGATGTTAAAATTGGCTGTGTTTGCTTCCGGCAATGGGTCTAACCTCCAAGCCATTATCGATGCCCATAGCAAAGGGCGGTTAGATGCCCAAGTAGAAACCGTAATATCCAATAATTCGAACGCCTTTGCATTAACAAGAGCCAAGGGTGTCGGAATCGCGACATACCATATCAGTCAAAAAAAGCATCCTGATCATGATGATTACTTAGCGCAGTTGATGACGGTTCTGCAAAGACACGATGTCGAGCTAATAGTTCTGGCCGGTTACATGAAACTTCTTCCCGAAGAGATTGTCGATCACTATTATGGCCGCGTAATAAATATTCATCCGGCGCTATTACCGAAATACGGCGGCCCCGGGATGTATGGTAAAAACGTTCATGAATCGGTTTTGGCCAACGGCGAAAAATATTCGGGCGCGACTGTGCACATGGTCGATTTCAAATTCGACCATGGCCCAATCTTGATCCAGCGTCGAGTGATTGTCTATCCGGATGATACCCCAGATACTCTTGCCACCAGGGTCCTTGAAATCGAACACTTCATCCTTCCCCAGGCAATTGCCTTGTTCATCAAATGAAAATATGGCGGTTTTACATATTTCTGGCTATTTCAACAGTACTGTCAATTGCGGCTATTGTTCAAGCGCAACCGACGATTCGAAAAATCGATATTGTTCGCCTAAACGTTTTCGACCGTGATTTGCAAACGCAAAGCAATTTCATTTTTCGCCTTGGCAATAAATTTCACGCCGTAACCCGGGATCGGATTATCAGGCAGGAAATGCTTACCAAACCCGGCCTGCCATTCGATTCGTCCGCTTTTGCTTTAAGTATGCGCAATATTCGCGCCCTGGAGTTCATTGGCGAAGTGAAGACCGATATTACTCCTGTTTCCGGCGATTCCGTTGATATCATTATAACTACTGAAGACCTCTGGACAACAATAGCCGGATTATCATCCGAAACCGGCGGAGGGAATGTCAAAATCTCGGCCTACTGCGATGAAAAAAATATCGCCGGACTGGGGATTGGCCTGGAAACCACAGTACAATATTCCGAGGATAAAGATAACGGTTTCTCTATTAAAGCTTATGATAATAGGTTTTTGGGAACACGCGATATTGCTAACGTCTTCATTTCCGATTTTAAATTCAGCCGTCAGTATGATTTTTCGTTGGTTCGACCATTTTACACTCCGCAGACACGCTGGAGTTTCGCGATCGCGGCCCAATTCGATCGCTACCGCCAGCGTCTGTTTTATTCCGGAGTTGAGTTTTTCCGCTATAAGAAAAATTTCGATTTTCTGCAAGTCAAACAATCTCGCGCTTTCGGCGATTATAAGCGAATTGAACCCTATATTTTCTTCACTTTCCAACACGATTATTATGGTATCGAAATTCCCGGTAGTCCTTACAATGTTGTCATCCCCGAAGACAAGACCTTTGCCGGACCGGGTATCGGTTTTCGTCTGACCACTATCCACTATGATACCGCCCGATATATCGACGAATTTGGCACGCTGGAAGATTTCAATTTTCGATACTTGCTTGATTTTTATAATGCCCGATCTGTAAAATTTTTGGGTGGCGATAAAGGCAGCTTTAGCTATGGTGTTAGAGCAGCGCTGTTACGGCGACCTTTTTCGGGGTTGATTTTTGGTCTTGCAAATGTATATAGCGGAATGGAAAACAATTCCGGCCAGTATCTATCGCAAAATCAGGTGGAGGCCGCCGGCTATTTGAAGTTGGCGCGATATCACCTGCTGGCTGGCCGCCTATTATCATCATATGCCTGGAAACATGAACGAGATTATCAGGTTGTGCTCGGCGGCACAAACGGCTTACGGGGATATCCAAATCGCTATTATTCGGGTACAAAAATGTTTTTACTAAATGCCGAATATCGAGTATTTTTGCCCCTGACAATCCTGACAGTGGGATTGGGTGGCGCAACCTTTTTCGATGCCGGCTACGTTTGGAACGATGGGCAGAAGATGAAATCAGGAGATCTTAAAAGGGATATCGGTATCGGATTGAGATTCGGCTTAACAAAATCATCCACCGCCCGCACTATCCGAATAGATTGCGCCTGGGGTTTGGACCGTAAGGTAACTTATTTGTCAATGGGAACCAGCAATGTCTTCGATCTTACCCCTTTCAAATAACTACGACCGCCGTTTCTGGATATTCATTATTACCGTTACATTATTGCGTCTTGTCGTGGCTTTATTCCTGGGTGCGGCCCCTCAAGAAACTTACTACTGGAATTACAGTCAACATCCCGCTTTATCCTATTTTGACCATCCCCCGATTACTGCTTACATGATTCGCCTTTTTACTGGTTTTCTCGGAAATAACGCCTTTGCTCTGCATTTCACTGCCATTTTTATATCGGTGATTTTATCGATGGTTATGTATCGTTTTGTCGCTGGATTATTCGATAAGCGCGTCGCTTTCTGGAGTGTTTTGGCATCATCGACGGCTTTCATATTCGCCCTTGGTTCGATTATAATCACACCCGATGGGCCGCTATTGTTGTTCTGGCTTTTGTTCATGATGGCATTCTATCAAGCCGCAACCAATAACGAACTTAAATGGTGGTTGATAAGCGGCATTTTTCTTGGAGCCGCCTTAAGCTCTAAATATACCGCCGCCTTTGCGGCTTTGGGCGCGATAACTTATCTGGCAATCTCTCCCGATAGGCGTAAATATTTGCGGACAACTGGCCCTTACATCATGGCTTTGACGGCGTTGATAGTATTTATGCCGGTGATCGTTTGGAATATCCAAAACGATTGGGCCAGTTTTCGCTTTCAATCCAGCCGCCGCGCCGCCGAAGCGGTCCGATTCCGATTTGATTATCTGGGCGCTTTTATCGGCACTCAATTAGCTATGCTCGGCCTGTTTTTAATGCCTATCTTTATCTGGGGTTTGGTCAAAGCGATAAAGCTTTTTAGCAATGATATCGCGAAATTTCTTCTAAGCTTTTCTTTACCGCTGATTCTCTTTTTTGGAGCGTGTTCGCCGTTTGTGTATGTTAAAATGAACTGGATAGCGCCGGCCTACATATCCGGTATCGCTTTGGCGGTCTGTTTTCTATTCGAAACCAAAAACAAACTCTGGATTGCCTATGCCAAATTCGCGCTGGTTTTTTCGATTACCTTAAGTATAGTCGCTCATGTCCTAATTTTTATCCCAGCCGTTGGCTTGGGCAAAGCCGATACGATTAATGGTTGGCCCGAACTGGCCGCTAAAATTCGGGCCGTTCAGGCGACGATGGATTCTCAATCAATCCCTTTTATCTGCGGCTATGAGTATAAAACCGCCTCCCAACTTAAATTTCATCTTCCTGGCCATCCCGAAACCGTTTCGAACAATATCGTCGGCGAAAACGGTTTAGCCTATGATTTCTGGTGTAATCCCGATACGCTAATAGGCCGCGATTGCATTTTCATCTATGACTCCCGTAATCGCTATAGCGGCAAATTGGGCAAGTATTTCCAACGAGTCGAACGCGACCAAATTTTTACGGTAACCAGGGGTAACAAAAAAATCACTGATTATTACATTTATCGATGTTATAATTACCGAGGTGTAAAATGAGCCTTCTGCAAACTGACATAAAAGGTATTCCGCTTTTTGGCCGCGGCAAGGTTCGCGACATTTATGATCTTGACGACAAGCTGTTGTTCGTCGCCACCGATCGCATATCCGCGTTCGATTATGTATTGCCTTCGGCGATACCAGATAAGGGCAAGATTCTCACCAGCATGTCGGTGTTCTGGTTCGATTTTACCAAAAATATTGTTCCCAACCATCTCTACACCGCCGATTTTAATTCCTTTCCGGACGAGCTGAAACCTTTCCGCAATCAACTCGAAGGCCGCTCTATGATCGTAAAAAAAGCCCGCCGTATAGATATCGAATGCGTGGCTCGCGGTTACCTGGTTGGTTCAGGCTATAAAGATTATCTCAAACAAACGCCAGTAAATGGGATAGTAAACCTATACGGCTATAAATTGCCAACCGGAATCAGAATGGCTGATAAACTCCCGCAAGCCATTTTTACTCCCGCCACCAAGGAAGACAGTGGCCACGACATCAATATTGACTACGATCAGATGGCCTCTCTGCTTGGCGATGACCTGGCGTCGGAACTTCGCCGTATGACTCTGGCAATTTATACCAAAGCCGCCGATTATGCTCTGACCAAAGGAATTATCATCGCCGATACAAAATTTGAATTTGGTATTTTAAACGACCAGATTATTCTTATCGATGAAATCCTGTCGCCCGATTCGTCTCGTTTCTGGCCGGTTGCCACATATGAACCGGGCCAAAACCCCGAAAGCTTCGACAAGCAATTTATCCGCGATTGGTTGGAGATCTGCGGTTGGGATAAAAATTCGCCGCCGCCCGAGTTGCCTTCGGAAATAATCGCCAAAACCGTTTTAAAATATAAGGAGGCCCACCGCTTGCTGGTGGGAAAAGACATTGATTAAACGCGCGTTAGTATCGGTATATGATAAATCCGGTTTGGAAAAATTGGCCGGATACCTGAATGAAAATAAAGTTGAAATCATCTCATCCGGCGGCACCTATCAATTTCTCAAGGAGATGGGAATCGCCGCTAAAAAAGTGAGTGAATTTACCGGCGCCCCGGAAATACTCGGCGGCAGAGTTAAGACGCTTCATCCTGCTATCCATGCCGGTATCTTGGCGCGAACCGATCAGCTCGAAGAACTTTCCCGCCTTAACCTGGGCATATTCGATTTGGTTGTGGTGAATCTTTACCCATTCGAGGAAGTTGTCGATTCCGGCGCCGAACTCGCCGAAGCCCTCGAAAATATCGATATCGGTGGGCCGGCCATGCTGCGCGCCGCCGCCAAAAATTTTCCCCGCGTAACTGTGGTTTGTTCGCCATCCGATTACGACGGCTTGATCGATGAATTCAAAAGCAACAACGGCGAAACCACTCCGGAATACCGCCGCAAACTGGCCCAGAAAGTGTTCGCCAAAACCAGCGCTTACGATAACGCGATAGCAACTTATCTCATCGGTAAGGAGCGCCTGTTTGCCGAAAGTCAGACATTAACCCTGGAAAAACTCAACCGCCTCCGCTATGGGGAAAATCCTCATCAGCAAGCGGCCTTGTATATCGATCCCGGTTATGCTTATAGTTCAATTGCCAAAGCTCGAATCCTTTCCGGAAAAGAGCTCTCATTCAATAATATCTGGGACCTTGAAGCGGCTTTGCAGATGGCGCTCGATTTCGAAAAGCCGTTCGCCGCCGTAATCAAGCACACCAATCCCTGCGGCGCGGCTGTTGGCGAAACGCTCGCCGACGCTTACGCCAAAGCCTTGGCCTCCGATCCGCTGTCGGCGTTCGGTTCGATAATCGCTCTCAATCGCAAAGTCGATATGGCCGCCGCCAAATTGATTCACGAAACCGAATTCATCGAATGTGTCCTGGCGCCCGATTACGACCCCGACGCGCTCGAGCTGATGAAAAAGAAAAAGACCCGCCGTCTATTGGCCATAGGGAAACTTCATGCCCCCGATGATAACGATCTCGATATACGGGTAATTACCGGCGGCGCCCTGATTCAAACTCGCGACAAGCAGCCGGTGTTGGCTCGCGACCTGACTATTGTCACCAAAGCCAAACCCACGCCGGCGCAAATCGAGGATTTACTGTTTGGATTCCAGGTGGTGAAGCATGTCAAATCCAATGCTGTGCTTATCTGCAAAGATGGCGCCACCGTCGGAATCGGACCCGGCCAGACCAGCCGCGTCGATTCATCCCTGATAGCCGTGCGTAAAGCCGGGGAGAGGGCCAAAGATGCCGTGGCGGCCTCGGATGCCTTTTTCCCGATGCCCGATGGTTTCGAAGTTCTGGCGCAGGCCGGTGTAAAGGCGGTTATACAGCCGGGCGGCAGTAAAGGCGATCCGGATGTTATCGCCGCCGCCGATAGACTGGGTGTGGCGATGGTGTTTTCCGGGATCAGGCATTTTAAGCATTAAGTTAATTTAACGGGCGGCCTTCGGGATCGCCCGCTTTTTTATATAACCACAATTAAATAATCCGTTAACATTATCCTTACTTATCCCGGTTTTATTCGCATCGGTTATGATAATATATCGTTGCGATCGGTCGCATGTTGCTCTGGCGAAGGTGCTGCAAGGGGCAGGTTAAATCGCTTAGCAAATTGGAATTTTACGGTTCAGTTAATAAAGGGAGGAAATAATACCATGTTTTTTAAGCTAATGAATTCGCTTATACATCGTTGTACAAGGTTATTGTCTGATTATAAGTCGGTCGTAATCGCGGGTGTCATATTTCTATTGGCGATTTTAATGTCTCCGAATTCATCCCTGGCAGAGACTTTCGGAATTTTAACCGGGAGAATTATCGATAAAGAAACCGGAGAACCGCTAATTGGCGCTTCCGTGATGATTGGGTCAACCGGCCTCGGTGCGTCTAGCGATCTTGACGGCACGTATTTTATCGATAATATACCCGAGGGGTTCCATAACGTCACGTTCCAGTTGATGGGTTATGCGAAAACTAAAGTCGATTCGGTTGAAATCCCTATCAACAAAATAGCGCGCCTTGATATTACTCTTATATCACAGGATTACCGTGTTGATGATATTGTGGTAACTGCGGAAATCGTTAAAAACACCGAATCCGCTCTTTTGAAACAACGCCAAAAATCAAACTCAATCAGCGATGCCGTAAGCGCCGAGGCGATCTCACGTTCTGGTAGTGGTACCGCCGCCGAAGCCATGATGATGGTTACCGGCGCCTCTGTCGTTGAAGGCAAATATATATATGTCCGCGGTGTAGGTGATCGTTATTCCAATACTACGCTCAACGGCGCCGAATTGCCGAGCGCGGACCCTGATAAAAAAGCTTTTCACTTCGATCTTCTGCCAGGAGGGTTACTGGAAAACATTGTTACTGTAAAATCCTTTACTCCGGACCGACCAGGCGATTTTTCCGGCGGACTCGTCGATATCAGTACTCGCAGTTACCCGGAATCTCTTATCTTGAGAGTGTCTAGTTCTAACTCGTACCTTCAAGGGACCACCGGCAACAACGATTTTCTCTCCTACTCCGGCGGCGGTGATGATTGGCGCGGGATGGATGATGGGACAAGAGATTTACCCGATGAACTGGAAGATGAAAACTTGGAGATTCCCGATATTAGCACGGCTTATCGCGATGCTGCCAGTGCCTATGAACTACAACGACTTTCGCGAGCATTTAACAACACGATGGCTCCTAAAAACAAGCGGCCCCTTATTGATCGTAATTTTGCGTTTTCGTTTGGCAATAAATCAAGGCTTTTCGGATGCCCGCTTGGTTACCTTGTGGGTTTTAGCTATGATCGCAATTTTACTTTTTATGAAAACGGTAAGGTAGAGCGTTGGACTCTGGCCACCAGCAGTAGCCAAACCGATTCTTTGTCGAATTTTTACAAACTATCGGATAAGCAGGGCAGCGATCAAGTACTCTGGGGAGGTTTATCTACAGTATCACTTAAACCTCATCCGCATCACGAAATCTCGGCGAACTACTTATATACCCAAAGCGGTGAATCGATGGCGCGTTATCTGAACGGATCCTTGCCGGAGAATCTGGCCGATGCGACATTCGAAACTCGCGTTCTTAAATATAGCGAACGCAATGTCAAGTCGCTGCAACTTCAGGGACGTCATAATTTTAGATTTTTGGCGGGAACACAGTTAGAGTGGCTGTTTTCATCGGTCAAAAATAGCCAAGATGAACCGGATTTGCGATTCTTTTCCGATCACTACTATATAGAGGACTATGGCACGTATTCTGATACGACATACAATATTGTTTCCTATGGCGGTTATAAACTACCCCAGCGTCTCTATCGCAACATGGATGAAAATGGGAACAGCTTCGAATTTAAATTCAGTGTTCCTTTTAAACAGTGGGCAGGATTGGCCAGCAATTTAAAATTGGGATATCTGATGGGAGATAAAAAACGCACCCACCGGGAACGGGTATTTGAGTATCACAACAGGAACAGTGCTTATGCCTATAATAACAATCCCGAAGAGTACTTTTCTAATAGTTATATCGGAATTGTCGATTCCACGGGCGGCCGTTATACTTTCGCCAATTACATAGTCGACGCCAGCGAGCGGCGCAGCAATTACGATGGCAAACAAAAGATACGCTCATCGTTTTTTATGGTTGAACTCCCCCTGACCAGGAAATTGCGCCTGGTGGGCGGTTTTAGATCTGAAAACACTAAGATGGATGTCGTTACGCTCGACAAATCACTCAAACCCGGTCGCTTAAGAAACGAAGACTGGCTTGGTTCGGCGAATTTCATTTACCAAATAAACGATAATACGAATATCAGAGCCGCCTACGGACGGACCCTGGCCCGCCCGACTTTCCGGGAATTAGCCCCGTACCCTTCTTATGAATTCGCCGCCGATTACTTTTTTATCGGCAATGCCGAACTGAAAAGGACGTTGATCGATAATTATGATTTGCGCTACGAATGGTTTTTCGGACCTGGCGAAATAATCGCGGCCAGCTATTTTCAGAAGTATTTTAAAAATCCTATCGAAAGAGCGATTCTTAGCCAGAACGGCGAAATCCAATTCCAGAATGTCGATAAAGGTCACCTGAACGGAATTGAAATCGAGGCAAGGATAAAGCTCGATAAATTATCGAATCTGACAAGCGATTTCCAGCTCGGCGGCAATGTTTCATTTGTGAAATCAAGAGTCGAAATACCTGAAGATGAAATGGCCGGTATTCTGGCTGGCGATTCGACCGCCTCACACTATCGCCCGCTTTGGGGCCAGGCGACCTATGGCATCAGTCTTGATCTCGCTTATGACAACACTGGTCTGGGATTAGTTGCTAATCTAAGCTACAATGTTAATGGCAAACGGCTATCGGACGTTAGCCTTGGAGCAACGCCGGATATCTATGAACAACCATTTCAACTGCTAAATCTCAACCTCGACCAAAAACTCATATACGGCCTTAATTTAAAACTGGGATTCAAGAATATACTTGATTCGAAATTCCATAAAACCTACAGTTTCAAGGGCGATGAATATACCCACATCGAATACAAAAAAGGGCGCGCTTATTCTCTGGGATTGAGCATCAATTTCTAAACATCACCAACGATTGTTAGCAAACCGGTAGTGAATAAAACGATGAAAAAAATGGGGGGCGTTATGTTTAAAACAATTACAGGGAATAGTAATATTATGAATTATAAAATCAAAAGTAATTCCAGCTGTTCAAAAGACCAGGCTTTCAGAATTTAGCCGCAATCTTATAAATTTCATTGGGGATTAATCCCAGCTTCATAAAACTCGAACAGATTCCCTTTATCTTAATAGTCATAACGATACTTCTCGAAAGTGCGTGATGATTGAAAAAATGTTAAAGACATTTGGAGATTAAAGTTGAATCGGTTGAGGCATTAATAATAGGAGGCTTGACTATGGATTTCTTTTAACCATAGGATTACCGTGAAACATAACTAATAACAAACTAACCAAACATTAACAATGGAAGTCAGGGTTTCTGCGGCTAAGCGCCGCTTTAAGGGATTTCAATTTTAAGCAGGTAATCCGGAAAAAGGCTTCTAAACATGAATCTTGAAAAATTTCGAGATTAAGCGATGGCCGCTTAAGGCTTATAGAAGACAACCCGGTTCAGGAATTTGAAATTTGAATCCCGAGCAAATTTTTAATGAGTAAAAAAATGAAAAATAGATTCTATGAGAAGGAGTTCTTCGTGAAACGTAAAATTGCGGTATCGGTACTGATTCTGGTAGCGCTTTTGATTATGCCGCTATCGTTTGTTAACGCTAACCCGCCAAATAAGCTGCCTGATCTTCCTCGTAATTATGACTGGCTCGCCGGCGATATAAGCGGCGATGGTATCCGTGGCGGCGGCGACGTAACATTCGGCGTCCGCTATTTCAAGGGTTTGGGTGCCCCGCCTGCCGACAGCGTTTATCTTGACACCACATGTGATTTTATCGATAACGGTTCCTGGTTTTATTTCCGCTCCGATGTCAACGGTGATTGCCGTTTCAGCGGCGCTGATATAACCAGATTAGTTGGTTATTTTAAAGGGACTGCTACTACTATTTCATGCCCTTATACCCGTCCGCGCGCGACCAAGAATGTATTTGATGCCGATATCAATGCCGGCGATACAGTTACCTGGTATGCCGATACTACCTACATTTTAAATAATTTCGTATTCGTCGAATCAACCGCGGTTCTTACGATCGAACCCGGCACAATAGTTAAAGGCCTTCCCGGCCAGGCTGCCGATGCCAAAGCCCTGATTATCTGCCGTGGCGCAAAAATCTACGCCGAAGGTACCGAGTGCGACCCGATTATCTTGACCGCTTCCATCGACAACGTTGGCGATCTTGATGACATGCCCGACGATGCTACCGGCGCTGGACACTGGGGCTCGATTCTGATTCTGGGCCGTGCTTCCAATAACATGCCCGGCGGCGTTGGCCAAATCGAAGGTATCCCGGTTACCGAAACGCGCGGCGGCTACGGCGGCGGCGCTACCCCTGATGATGACGATAACTCCGGCGTTATCGCTTACATGTCCATCCGTCATGGCGGCTCGATTATCGGCGCCAACAATGAAATCAATGGTTTGACTATGGCTTCCGTCGGCCGCGGCACCACTATCCACCACGTTGAAGTATTCAACAACTTGGATGATGGTTTCGAATGGTTCGGCGGCACCGTCCAGTGCAAGTATCTGGTTTCTTTGTTCAACGATGATGACAATTTCGACTATGACGAAGGTTTTCGCGGTAAAGGCCAGTTCTGGTTCTGTATCAAGCACCCGACTCATGG